>JBBTVX010000003.1:0-17422 GCA_038063015.1 Patescibacteria group bacterium | reverse complement strand
GGGGGTCGCGCTCTCACGCCCCCTACCCGTCATAGCCTTGGTGAGCTATTACCTCGCCAACAAGCTGATAGGCCGCAGACCATTCTTAAAGCCCCTTGCGGGTTTACTCTTGCGAGACTATGGAGAATTACCCCGTCTTTCGACGAGCTATGCTCCACTTTAAGGTATGTATCTACGTGTTACTAAGCCGTTCGCCGGTTGTACTTCACCTTGCGGTTCAGCACCCCCTTGACTTGCATGCCGGTATCCACGTTACCAGCGTTCACCCTGAGCTAGGATCAAACTCTCAAAAAAAATATAGAGATATAATTAATCGTTCGGTCGTAATATAAAAATAAATTTTTACATTCCTCCCTCACTCATAATTATAGTTTGATTACTCTTTAGTAAACACTCTATTATATTAGCTTATATTCGAAACAACTTTAAAAAACTAATTTTCCAGTTTAAAATGATTTTTTAAACTGGGTTTACATTATTAAATTATCAAAATACATTCCAACCGGCTGACCCTCCTTCGCCCTGCGGGCTTCGGGCGGGCTAAGAAAAAATACCCACGAAGATATCTAACTATTAGAAACCTTCGTGGATATTTTATAAAACTTTTGGTTTTTAAAATATGTCTTTTTTTATCTTTAAATTTTAATTGTATTTCCCAACTACAATTTACATTCTATTCTAAAATAAACTCTTGTCAATAGCTTAAACATAATCTATACTTTCATTCCTATCCAATCTCTATTTGATTGTATCTTCTCTGAAATATTTTCAAACTCATTTTTAGAAATAAAAATTAAATCTGAAATTCTACCAGTCCCCGACGAAGCTGCCCATAACCAATTTTCTGCCGGCGCAGATTTACTATACCTCTGACCATAAGGACCAAAAATTTCCCTTAAATCAACCCGGTCGTGAAGCATAAAACCATTTTTATTTAATAAGGATGATAGATTACTCGTTAAACATTTCCCAAAATCGATCATGGGGCCGCGAAGTCTGCTTTTAGCATTAAATTTATCTATTGCACCCTCTATACCAGAACCACCATTAAAAACAGCGTGAGAATAAATTATATCGAAAGGTCCAGATTGCTCGAGCTTTTTGTACAAATCAGAAGCTTCGTCGGTTAAATCGCCGATATCGCCATGGATAACTTGTTCTTGCGGTTCGCTTTTTTCACTTAAAACACCTGAGTGGGCCACTGCGACTTTGGCTTTATCAATTTCTATACCAATAACCTTTGCACCGAATGAATTCAAAATTTCCGAAAAAGAGCCCGTGTCGTCGCCTAAAATAAGTATTTTTTTATCTTTTAATTGCGTTTCAATTACATTAATATCTTCTTCGGCAATCGCATCACCCTTACTGAATGCAGCAAGTTCGTATAGTGCAACAGACCTGTGTTTATCGTGTAAAAACCCTTTCTGTAAGCCCGTATTCGATACCTCTTGCGCTATTCGCAAATTTTCTTCAGCTGTCCTTCCATACGTTTTTGGAAATCGATAAGCAATCTCTGCCTCAATTTTTTTAATTTCGTATAGAGTGTCAATGCGCTGCTCATTATCAGAAGCTGGACCCCTAAGATGGCTCGTTATCTCATTTACATTTACATTACCAAAAAGATCCCTATTAATTCTTCGCTCGTCTTCCTGTTCCTTTTGTTCATCAGTTTTTACCTCTATTACCGACGCTAGGTTTTCTTCTTGGTCTCTATTATCAAAATTTTCGGGCATAAAATTTAATTTATATTAAATGGACTATTCCTATATTCCCAATTAGGAATTAATTTTGAATACTTATTCTCTGATTTTAAATAATCCTCTTTTAAAAGCAACTGCAATTTTATATTTGGATATAATTTCCTGAATTTTTCGTCTCTTCTTTTTGAATATTTCCAAAGAAAGTTTTTAACTTCAATATATGTATTAAGTTTGGGGAGATAAAAATCAGGTGTATAATTTTGATAACCTAAATCAAAAGTTTTTGGCTCATATTCCCATTTAATACCTAAATAATTTTGCAAACGAGCAAAATTCGCTTCCCATCGGCTATAAAAGTAAATCTTATCGCTAATATCTTTTCTTATTCCTGCCTTTCCTCTTGAAAGCCTTTGGTGAAGTTGGCTTTCCACCGGTTATGGTCATATGACATTTATTACTGCAGTATTTCCTATCTCTATACTTTTCAGCCAGAAACACTTTCTTACATTTGGGATTTCCACACTCAACATTAATTCTTGGCGTCTTAAATATTCCTTTATACGGACTCTTTCTCCCCATTGAAGCTTTCCCTATTTTTATTCTTGTTTCCTCGAACTGAATCCTTCCTAAATTAGCATCTTTCGCGGCACAACTATGACTACAATAAATTTTTGGGCTACTTGGAATAACTTCGAAAATTTTATTACATCCTTTGCATATCCTTTTCTCTCTTTTTCTTATAGAATCAAAAAGACCTTTTTTCCAATTTTCTTTCATCGTCAAACTTTGCCTCTCTTTGTATTTTTTATCGTTATAAAAATTTCGTGGCATTGGTATATTATACCACAAAAATTAACGAAAAAACCACCTAAAATGGTCTTTGTCGCACAATGAGCCGTTCCCGAGATTTGCACTCGGAACCTATGCTTTACAAAAGCATTGCTCTGCTGTTGAGCTAGAACGGCACTAAAATTATTCTTTATTTTTTATCCTTCAACTCTTCGTCTATTTTCTGAGCTTTTTTTCTTATACTATGCAAGAGAGTATCAATTTTTGTTTCTGTTTTTAAGGTCATAACTTTGACCCAAGATAGAAATTTATGCAAAATTATTTGTTTGGAAAAAAGAGCGTAAATATCTTTTACTTTATTTTCTATTCTTATGATAAATTTTCCTTTAGATAATCCATGACTGCCATTTTTCGGCAATTCAACCAAAACAGGAATCTTGCGGTATAAAATAAATATTATGCCCAACATTGACCCTAAAAAAATAATCGTCGCGATTAATTGTATCATACTATATCTCGTACCTAGTAAATTTTTTAACCTCAATATTTTCTCCTATTTTAGCGATAGTTTCTTCTATTAGATTTTTAATTGTTTTTGTGTCGTCTTTTATCCAGGATTGAGAAAGCAAAGAAACGCTGTCTTTGTATTTTTTTAATTTTCCTTCTACTATTTGCTTAACGATGTTTTCCGGTTTTCCGGAATCTTTTATTTGCTCTGTATAAATTTTTCTCTCGCTGTTTAAAAATTCCTCCGGTATATCGGAATCCTTTACAAATAAAGGTTTCATTGCTGCTATTTGCAAACAAATTTCATGGGCTAATTTTTTAAAATCTGGCGACTTGGAAACAAAATCTGACTCGCATCTTATATCCAACAACACTCCAGTTTTTGAATTGGGATGAATATAAGTTTCAATAATGCCCTGCCTTGTTTCTCTGCTTAGTTTTTTGTCGGCTAAAGTTTTACCCCAAGTTCTTAAAATTTCTTTAGCTTTTTCTATGTCCCCCTGCGATTGTTCAAGGGCTTTTTTAATTTCTGTGGGAGAAACTCCTGTCTCCTCTCTTAATTGTTTAATTTGGTCAATTGTAACCATATAAAAGATAAAGGTAAAAATTATTTTTTATTTTTGCAAAATTACCTCTTTTATCTTCTCTAAAATATATTTTACAGAAGAGATCGCGTCATCGTTGGCCGGTATTGGATAATCGGCTAAATCTGGGTCAATATTAGTGTCTGTTATGGCAACTATAAAAATACCTTTCCTTCTGGCTTCTCTAGCGCAAGTAATATCTTTTTTTAAATCTGAAATAAAAACGGCTTCCGGTAATTTTGACATATTTTTAATTCCTTCAAACTTAACTCTTAAAGATTCTAATTCTTTATCAATTTTAAGTCGTTCTTTTTTTGTATATTTATTAAATTCTCCCACTGCCTTTTTCTTTTCCATATCTTTGAAGTATTCCACTCTTTTGTAAATTGTTTCAAAATTTGTAAATGTTCCGCCCAACCATCTTTCTGCAACATAAGGAATATCGCAATCTTCCGCCGCTTTTTTGACTAATTCCTTCATCTGAATTTTTGTGCCGACAAAAATGATTTTTTTGTTATCGGCAACAAGATTTGAAATAAACTTTAAGGCCTTGCTAAACTCTTTAGCTGTTTTCTCCAAATCAATAACATTGGTGTTATTTTTAATGCCGGAAGTGTATGCTTTCATCTTGGGATGCAGCCTTGAAACCGTGTGCCCGACGCCCAAACCAGCATTAGTCATTTCTTCTAAATTAATTTTAATATCTTTTACAATTGTTTTTTTATCTTCTTCCATTTTGTTTTTATTGGGCTTTTTTCTTTTTTACCGCCCTTTTTTTACTTAACCTTTCTTTAAATTTTTGAACCCTGCCTAATGTATCCATTACTTTTTCTTGTTTTGTATAAAAAGGATGACACTGAAAGCAAACTTCAGTTTCTATATGCTCTTTCGTTGAGCCAACAAAAAAAGTGTTGCCACAAGCGCATTTGACAGAAGCTTTATAATATTTTGGATGGATATCTTTTTTCATAATTGTATTTTAAATCTTAACAAATATTCTTCCCAAAAGCAAGTAGTTGTGATATATTAGTCATATGGAACAAGAAAAACAATCTATTATTGTAGAGATTAGGGCTGGCACCGGGGGAGATGAGTCGGGGCTTTTTGCAAGAGACCTTTATAGAATGTATTCAAGATATGCCCAAACAAAAGGCTGGAGCCAAAGGGTTTTAGATTCCAACGCTTCTGAAATTGGCGGGTACAAAGAAATAATTTTTGAACTATCGGGTCCTTTAGCCTATAAAGAAATACAATATGAAGGTGGAGTGCACAGGGTTCAAAGAATCCCTAAAACAGAAAAACAAGACAGGGTGCATACTTCAACAGCCACCGTAGCTGTATTGTTAAAACCTAAAAAAACAGACATTAACATTAATCCAGGCGATTTAGAAATCACAACCTATAAATCTTCAGGACCCGGCGGGCAGTATGTCAATAAAACAGAGTCAGCTATTAGAATTGTACACAAACCTAGTGGACTTACTGTTACTTGTCAATCTGAAAGAAATCAATTACAAAATAAAGAAACCGCTTTAACTCTTTTATCGGCAAGACTTTTGCAACGGCAAGAAGAGGAAGATTTATCAAAACTTACGACCGAACGCAGAGACCAAATTCATGCGGCAAAAAGAGCCGAAAAAATTAGAACTTATAATTATCCGCAAAATAGAATCACAGACCACAGAATTGGAAAAAGTTGGCACGATTTAGAAAAAATTGTAAACGGCAATTTAGAGCCGATTATAAAAGCATTTAGAAAATAATTTATCCGCCGATGGCTGTGATGTCTTTTTCATATTGGGCGGCTATACTTAAAACGGAAGTTCCATAAAATTCTTCCCATTTTGTCCAAGAACCGCCTGAAAAATAATTCATCGTGGCTTTAAACTCGCCACTTTTTTTGTCTCCGCCTGAATTTTTTAAATACAAGGCTGTCGCTAAAAATGCGTCTCTAATATCCCAAGGGTCGGCAATTCTTCCTGTGGTTGCCTCAACTGGACCGCTATATATCTTCCATGTTGACGCTATAAATTGCCCCGGCCCCATTGCCCCTCCCCATCCGTAAGGCGATCCATTAGAATACATCACGCAAGAAACTGGAGTTGAAAAAGGATCGCGAGCCAGCCCTTTTTTCTCATTTATATTTTTTATAGTTTCTAAAAAATATGGAACAGTTTTGGGATTCATAGTTTTTGGCGAAACGGCTCCTGTTTTTATTTTCACGCCCGCTCCGGTTTGGGTATTTTTTAAATAACACTGGCCGACATTTTTACCTAAATTAGATTCCTGGGTGATTACAGCTAATATTAAAGCCGGCCTAACTCCTGTGGCGTTAGAGGCGTATTTTGCAATTTCATAAGCCTCGCCAAAGTTTGGCGCCTGTGAAACGCCCAACAAATCAAAAATTCTAGACCTGATAGTGGCGGCTTTTTTTTCCGCTTCTTTTTTGTCTAAAAGCTGTTGCTGATATTGCGCTTCGGTTAATTTCAGATAGCCTTCCTGCTCTTTTTTTGTTTGTTCTGATTCTCGTTTTTGCAATGTCTGTATTTTAACTACTTTTTGCAATTGATCTTTTTCATCGTCCATTTTTACTTTTTGATTTTCTAAATAAGATTTTAAGTTTTTGGTGCTGTTTAAAAGATCTCCCACTTTAGAATTTAACCCTTCTAAATAAACTAAATTGTCAAAAAAATCAGAAAGATTACCTTCAAGCAAAATTTCAATTGATGATTTTTGGTCTTCCTCGTACATTGACCTTAAGATATTCGCGATCTGACTTTGAGCAGATTTAATGTTAAAAGAAGTTTTTTCTATGGAGGTTTGGGTGTCTCCTATTTGCAACCCAAGATCTTTTACCATAACATTACCTTGATAAATCTGATATTCCAAATTTGTCACTTTCTTTTTTAAAGACGAAATTTGTGACTGAAGGGTTTTTTTTTCTTGGGCTGTTTTTGTAAGGTCTTCTGCTATTTTTTGACTTTCTTGTTCATAATAAGCCGCGCATTTTTCTAAAGTTGCCTTGCAATCAAAAGAATTCAAGCCGCTACAACCCGTGTCTGCTTCAGATATTTTCTTACATATATCTGCCAAATCCTCGGCTAAAATAAAACCGGGTAATATTAAAACTAAAACAAATAATAATAAAATAATTTTCTTAAACATAGGCATATTATTATCCTATTATAGCTATTTTTTTAAAAAAACAAAAGCGCCTCTTTAATAAGGCGCTTTTTAAACAATGAGTTATTTTTATTCTTCTATGATTTCCTCTTCTTTCTTTTCCTTTTCTACCTTTTCCACATTTTCTACGTTTTCTTCTATTGGTTTTTTTAATTCCTCTTCTATTTTTTGTTGTTCGGCGACAGAAGCAATAATCTCTTCTGCTTTTTTTAAGACCTTAACCTTTTCAGGTAAAATTAAATCTTTAATTAAAATATAGTCTTGAAAGGTTTTGAGTCCATCTATGGAAACCTTAATTTCGTGCGGAAGATTTTGAGGGAATGCCTTTACCTCAACTTCTGTAATGTTTTTTACTAAAGTGCCACCAAGATCTTTTTCAGCGAGAGCAACCCCAAAAAAAACTAAAGGAACCGTCGCTTCAACTTCCTCTTTAAGAGACGCTTGAAAAAAATCAACGTGTATAAATTTGTCGCTTACCGGGTCTTTTTGAATTTCATGGATTAAAACGGGTCGTTTGTCTTTCTCTCCTTCAATGCTTAATTCAATTAAAGAACTTTCTCCCGCCGCTTTAAAAACTTTCTGAAAATCTTTATAATCAACCTCAATGGAAGCATTTTTAACTCCAGGACCATAAACCACCGCAGAAATTTTGTCTGCAGATTTAATATCGGGTTGTTTTCTAATTTTCGCTGATAAAGAAATCATATAATTTCAATACACTGAACCGGACAGGACTCAACTGCCGATTCTGCGCATTCAATTTTTACCACTTCTAATTCTTCTTTGTCTGTTTTCTCGTCTTTAACCGAATCTTTAATGTGCGCTTTCCCGTCGTCCGTTAATTCAAAATATTTTGGACAAACAACCTCACAGGAACCGCATCCTATGCATTTTTCTCTTTGTAATACTATTTTACTCATATTAAAAATAGAAAAATGAGCGCCCCGCTCAGTTTCTTTATTACCAAACCACTTAATAACAAATAATACTATACTTATTTACGGTTGTAAAGCTTTTTGACAGCTCCCGAATAATTTAATCTTTTCATCAACTACGGTTTGAACTTTTTTAATTGCTTCTGGCAAATATTTATAAGAAACTATTTCGTCCGGGTTATTTTTAAATTCTTCCTTCAGGCCGTTTGCAAAAGCAAATCTTAGCTCTGTGTTAATATTAATTTTTACAATGCCCAACTCTATCGCTTTTTTTATGTCGTCTTGCGGAATGCCCGACCCTCCGTGCAAAATCAATAAAACGCCGTTAATCTCTTCTTTTATTTTTTTTAATATATCTAATCTAAGATTAGGGTCAATGCCAGAAACTTCAATACCATGAAAATTTCCAATGCTTACCGCCAATAAATCAACTCCTGTTTTTTTAATATATTCTTTGGCTTCTGTCGGCTTGGTTAAATCTTCTTCTTTTATCTCAAATTTTTCTAAATAAAGTTTTGAAGAATCTGTACCGATTTTTCCAACCTCGCCCTCAACTAAAACTCCATATTTTTTTGCGTATTTTACAACTTTTTGGCTAACATTAACATTCTCTTCAAGAGACAATTTTGAACCGTCAAAATGAACCATATCATACCCGCAATCAATCGCCTCTTTTAAGTATTCAAATGACTTGCCGTGGTCTAAGTTTAAAAAAATCGGCAAGCCTGTCTTTTTTCTCAAAACATTTCTCAAAGCCACTGCTTCCTCTAATCCGAAAAACTTGCTCTCGCCCTCCGATGTTCCTAAAATCAGCGGCGACTTTAAATTTTTTCCTGCCTCAATAATTGCCTTCATTTGACTAAAATCAGAAAAATTAAACTGCCCGATGGCCCATTTCTCCTTTTGCGCTTTTTGAAAATAATATTTTAAATTTTTCATTGTATTATTTTTTATTTTGGCTGACAAAGACCGTTTTCTGAACACAACTGCTTTACAACTTTAACCCATTGAAATTTTGAATTTTTGTCTAAAAGCGTGGTTTTGGCTCCAATTTCCGCTAAATTAGCTTCGGCATTTGCAAGACCAAGCTGTATAGCTTTTTCAATATCGCCACTGTATCTAATATAGTCTGAAATAAATCCAGAAGCAAACGAATCGCCAGCTCCAGTTGTATCAACTACTTTTCTACTTGGGTTTGGTAAGGCTGAATATAAATATTTTCCATCAGAAGCAACAACTCCTTCGCCTCCCTTAGTCATTACGGCAACACCCGGACATATCTCGTCTATTTTTTTAAAAATTTCCGCTTCATTTTGAAAAGAAATTTTTGTTAAAAAAGATGCTTCTTCTTGGTTTAAAATCAAAATATCTATCTTTTTAAAAATTCTGATAATATCTTCAATTGGTAAAGAAAGCTGGGTATTGCCGGGGTTTACGGCGATTTTTATTTTATTTTCAAAAGCAAAATTCACAATATCTTCAAAAGGAGTGCACCCTCCTTCGCTCTGCGGAGCTTCGGACGGGCGAAGCAATAAACCCGAAAGCGGAGCTAAATAAATCCACTTTGTCTTTAATTTATTCCATGGGATATTATCCTTGCCAAATAAATCGGAGGCGCCCCTGTAAACTAATATTGTTCTATCCTCCCCGTCGCTTGAAATAACCACCGAATGATTAGTTAATTTTTCTTTTGTTTTTTGAACTAATGCAGTATCTACTTTATTTTTTTTAAGTTCATTTACCATGGCTTTGCCCGCTGCATCTTTGCCTACCATTCCGCAAAAAGCTGTTTTAAAACCTTGTTTCGCAAAAGCTACCGCTGTGTTTGTGCCACCTCCGCCTGAAGTAAACTTTATATCTTCAATATCAATTTTGGAGCCTAAAGCCAAACAAAGACCCTCGCCCGTAACAAAATCTTTATTGTCTTTCGTTACTTTAAACGCCTTGGATTTTAAATTTATATCCTGCGCCGCCGAACCAAATGTAATAATATCGTACATTTTATTAAACATTATTTTTTAATTTTATAAATTCCAGCATGACCGGGAATAATCCAATCTGCAAGTTGCTTAACTTTTTCTCTACTTTCATTTAACTTTTCATCATCTGAAGCATAAGGATCCTTTTCGGGATAATTTTCTTTCCAAAAAACATCTCCGCAGACTGCAACAACTTCATTATTAGTTTTTACCAAAAGAGTTATTCCATCGTAATTATGTCCCGGGGTTTTTATTATTTTTATATTTTCTGTAAAATTTTCTTTCCAATCTTCCACGGTATTTTTATCCCACAGCCCAAAGTATTCTAAAGTTTTAGCTTTTGAAAACATCCCAATATTGCGATAATGATCTATGTGCGAATGTGTTATACAAACAATATCAATATCTCCAACAGACAATCCTTCTTTCGCCAGCGCATCAACTAACATTTTTTGATCTAAGAGTATGCCAGGGTCAACAACTATATTCAACTCGCCATCTTTTATAAGCGAAATTGTGGGACAAGTTTTTTCTTCTCCTGCGTCATTGCTTGTATAACCCTCAATTAGAATTTTTACCTCTGTCATAGATAGGTTATTTTTTATTTCTAAATGGCGTTAACGACGGTGTAAAAAGTAATGCCTCTCTTTCTAATTCTTTATCGTCTTCTAATTTTTCAATAACTGCGTCAAGCAAGTCTGGTAAAATTCTATTTGTCGAACTAAAATTTTTAATCGCTCTAAGCGGTGAGAAACTTGCGACTTCTTGTTCCTGTTTTTTATTTCTTTTCAGCCTTTTCTTACGATTTTCAATCAGCCTTTTTACAATAATTTTGTAACCACTGTCATCTTGCAATAAATTTTTATGAACGGCAGAAATCTTATCCCTTCCCACATTTAAAGCTTTTATTATTTGATCATACTTATAATCGCCCGACAGGAGCACGGCTATTTCTATTCTTCGCATAAAATTAGCAATTTCATCTGCGCTTAATAAGCTCTTTATAAATAAACGAACTTCATCCCTATTTTTCAATGAATCTATCATATCATAAAATTCACCGATCATTTGTATTCTATTTTTTTTCGGCAAGCTATTCAAATGAAAAGTTGTCATTTAATTTTAGTCCCGTGGTTCGGACTACGGGACTGTTTATTGAACTTAATTATTTTTGATTTGTATTCAATCGTTTCTCGGTTTGGACGATGGATATTTTGGTTTTTAATACGGAATCCGGGTTTAAGGAAATTGACTCAATCCCCTTCTCAACTAAAAACTGGGCGAAGTCCGGAAAGTCGCTCGGCGCCTGTCCGCAAATTCCGGAATATTTATTGTTATTCTGGCACACTTTTATCACTTCTTCAATCAGTTCTTTTACCGCTTCGTTTTTTTCATTGCCTACAGCGGCGATTTCTGAATTATCTCTATCCAGTCCTAATGTTAATTGGGTTAAATCGTTTGAACCAATGGAAAACCCGTCAAATATTTCTAAAAACTTTTCGGCCAGTACAACATTGGATGGAATTTCCGCCATCATATAAATTTTCAGACCACTCTCTCTTTTTAAACCATTTTCTTCCATAATTTGTAAAACTTTTTTTCCTTCTTCCACCGTTCTGCAAAAAGGAACCATAACCTGCACATTATCTAAACCAAACTCTTCCCTTGCTTTTTTAATTGCTTTTAATTCTAAAATAAATGCTGGTTTAAATTTTGGGTCGTAATATCTTGATGCTCCGCGAAATCCGAGCATGGGGTTTTCCTCTTTTGGTTCGTATAATTCCCCGCCGACAAGAGACCTGTATTCGTTTGTTTTGAAATCAGAAAACCTTACTATCACTTGTTTTGGATAAAATGCCGAAGCAATCTTGCCAATTCCCTCTGCCAATTTGTCAATATAAAATTGAGTTTTATCGGCATATCCTAATGTTAGGGCATCAATTTTTTTCTTTAACGCCGTCTTTTGGTTTTTATAGTTTATTAGAGCTTGCGGATGAATTTTAATAGAGTTGGCAATGATAAACTCTTCCCTGGCTAATCCCACGCCGTCATTTGGTATAAAACTCAGGGCAAATGCCTGATTTGGGTCTCCCAAATTCATCGTTATCTTTGTTTTAGTTTTTGCTATATTGGAAATATCTGTCCTTTTAATTTTAAAAGGAATAATTCCGTCATAAACCCTGCCCTGCTCGCTTTCCGCGCAAGAAACTGTAATGTCTTGCCCGTTTTTAATTTTTTTAGTTCCGCTTCCAGTACCCACTACAACAGGTATCCCTAATTCCCTGCCTACAATGGCTGCGTGACAAGTTCTGCCACCCCTATTTGTAACAATAGCTGAGGCAATTTTCATCACCGGCACCCAATCGGGGTCTGTCATATCGGTAACTAAAACCTCGCCCTCTTCAAACTTGTTAATGTCTTTTACATTCATTATTATTCTTGTTTTTCCCTGACCTATTTTATTCCCAACGCTTAAACCAGTTACTAATAATTTTTTGGGCTTTGTTGAATCTATGACATAATCCTCTAAAACACTAAGATTTTTCTTGCTCTGAACTGTTTCAGGTCTTGCCTGCACAATATACAATTTACCATCTCTGCCGTCTTTAGCCCACTCTGCATCCATTGATTTTTTATAGTGGTCTTCAATAATAACTGACCATTTTGCCAAAGTTAAAATGTCTTCGTCTGATATAGAAAATTTCTGCTGGTCTTTTTTAGCAACCGCAATATCTTTTGTGGGACTTTTTAAATTTTTAGTATAAATCATTTTTATTAATTTTGTGCCTAGCGTTTTTTCAATAATAGGCTTGAAACCCTTTTTTAAAGTTGTTTCAAAAACAAAAAACTGATCAGGGTCAACCTTGCCTTTTACAATATTTTCTCCCAAACCATAACTTGCGTTAATTAAAACAACATCTCCAAAACCCGACTCTGTGTCGCAAGAAAACATAACCCCCGATGCGCCCAAATCAGACCTTACCATTTTTTGAACGCCCACAGAAAGTCCGACTTTTAAGTGATCCACCTTAACTTGTTCTCTGTAAGCAATGGCTCTGTCTGTAAAAAAAGAAATAAAACATTTTTTGACTGCCTGTAAAAGATTTTCCGGCCCTTGAATATTTAAATATGTTTCAAATTGGCCGGCGAAAGAAGCGTCCGGCATATCTTCCGCAACTCCCGAAGTTCTTACGGCAACATCGGTGTTTTCTGAATTATATTTTTTAGATAATTCTAAATAGGCTGAAAATAACTCTTTTTTCAGTTCTTCCGGGAAGATAGCTTTTTCAATTGCGCTTCTTGCTTTTTTTCCGGCTTCTTGAACGCTTTTAATATTCTTTGGGTCTAAATGACTAAATATTTCTAATAAAGATTTATCTAAGCCGTTGGCGCTTATAAATTTCCAATAAAAATTAACTGTAATGGCAAAACCATAAGGCACATTAACGCCTTTTGGAACAAGATTAATAAACATTTCTCCCAAAGATGCATTTTTGCCGCCAACAACAGGCACGTCATTCATTCCTATTTCAGAAAACCATAAAATATTTTTCATAAATTAAAAAATTAAATTTTTTGGGCAATTGCTAATTCTTCGTTTGTTTCAATTGATAATATTTTTGTTTTTTTAAGAACACTCAAGTCCTTGCAAATCATACCCCTTATTTTTTGAGACCCAAATCCAATGGCGCCCGTAAAAATCAACAAGTCGCATCCGCCTAAAATCGCAAAATACGACCCGATATATTTTTGTATAGAATATACAAAAACATCTAATGCTAATTTCGCTTGTTTGTCGCCGCTTTTTATCATATTTAAAATTTCCAGCATATTATTCGCTCCGCATATCCCTTTTAATCCTGATTCATGATTTAAAATTTCTCTTGTTTTTTCTGTGCCAAATTTTTCCACCATCTGAAAAATTATTTCGTCGTCAATATCCCCCGGCCTTGTCATCATTATAGCTCCGCTTAAAGGGGAGAATCCCATTGAAGTATCAATTGCCGCGCCGTCTTTTATGGCCGTAACGCTTACGCCTCCGCCCAGATGACAACTTATAATTTTTATCCGATTAAATGGTTTTTTTGTAATTTCGCAAGCTTTTTTCGCAACATATTCGTGCGAAACTCCATGAAAGCCAAGTCGCCTAAAACCGTATTTTTCTCTTATATTTTCCGGCAAAGGATAAGTGTAAACTTTTGGCTGAAGCTTTGCGTAAAATTCTGTATCAAAAACAGCGAATTGGGGAACGGTCTGAAAAATATTTCCACAGATTTTAATTCCCAAGACATTATAAGGATTATGAAGGGGGGCTAAATAATTCAATTTCTCTAAACTTTCTGAAACTTCCGGCGTAATTTTTATCGGCTTTAAAAATTTATTTCCGCCATGAACAACCCTGTGACCAATTTTATTAATTTGTCCTTGCTCTTCTTTTATCTTGTTCAATTCAGCAATTAAAACGTCTTTATAATTATTGCTGTCTGTTATTATCGCGCTCCCCTCTTTTTCTACCCTTAATTTCTCATCAAATAACTTCCATTTGATTGATTGACTACCGCAATTTAAAACTAAAATCATAAAATTATTGTTCCTTTTCCGATTTTGTTAATGCCTGCCGCGTTTCCTTCGTCTGTATCTATGTGCATACAAATTTTGTAATCGTCTTTTACTCTTACTTTTACATTGTGAAATGTTGCCGCTCTTTCTCCTTCAATTTTCACGGAAACTAAACTATTATTTTCAAGCCCAAAATTTTCGGCTTCGCCTATTCCGCAATGAATATGCCGTTGAGCTATAATTAAGCCTTCGCTTAACTTAATTGCGCCTGCCGGCCCTATCAAGGTAAAGGCGGCTGACCCTTCTAAATCCCCCGATAATCTTACGGGAGGAGTTACTCCCAAAAAAATAGCGTCGGTTAAACTTATCTCAACCTGGGTCTGCTCCCGCGCAGGACCAACTATTCTAACTCCTTTTATTTTTTTGTCGCCTGCTCCCAATTCTAAACTTTCCTCGGCGCAAAAATCGCCGGGCTGGTTCAGCTGTCGCAATTTTTTTAATTTATATCCTTTACCGAAAAGTTTTTCCAAATCCTTCTGCGACAAATGAATATGCCTAGCTGAAACCTCAATTGGTATTTTCATTTCCATATTTTGCATTATATAAATTATTAAATTATTATAACTCTTTTTCAAAAAACAAAAAAGAGGAGTTTGTCCTCTTTATCGTCTTTGCAAAATTAATTTGCCAAAGAATAAATTTCTGAATCAGTTAACGCATCATTAAACACAGCTAAGCCCTTAACATTGCCGTCGAAATATGACATTGCGTCAAACCCATAACCAAGATACGCCAGACCAGTAGCAGTTGAATAATCATGCAAACTTAAACTGCTATTTTTAATTTCAGAATCCAAAATACCATTAATATAAAATTTATAGCCAATTCCTCCCTCAAAAATAAAAGCCACGTGAGTCCACTCGTTTTCTTTTATGCTTGTTTTTGAAGTGGACCAATAATTAACGCCATTGGCTTTATCATAAACCATTGTTTTTAAAACAGATTTTCCACCAGTAGTCCCAATGCTAAAATAATCAAATCCTCCAATATGTTGCGCGAGCACATTATACTTACCTGTATTCCGTATCTTTACCCAAGCTATAACTGTTGATTTTCCGTTTTCTCCTCCATAAACTGAAATATCGGAAAGGGGATTATTTTCTTTCTGAATCTCAATATAATCTTTGTAATCATAATTAAATTCAAAAGAATCTTTCCCGTCAAATCCCGCCCCATAATAGGTAAGATTATAATTTTCAGAATAATCGCAATCTCCTGAATCAAATTTCCAATATGCTAAAAGTTTATTTTTACAATTATCATTACAATTTTCTGGAATTTGCGCGGGACATTTAATTTTTTGTATTTCAGAAGAGGTTGTAAAATTTCCCACATATCCCCAAATTAATTCATTACTAATATTAAGATTGCTTGACCTAATCCTAAACTGATAAAAAGTATTATTTTTAAGGTTTGAAATGATGACACTATGCTGTTTAGTCAGCTCTCTGTTTTGATGAATCATCCCATCAGCGCCTTTTGTAACATATTGATTGTGCCACCAAATTCCATCACTTGTATAAGTAATTTCTCCTGTAGAATTTTCTTCGGTATCCCAGATTATATTCACAGAATTTCCAGAATTAAATTTTACCTGAATATTTCTTGGAGTTTTAAACCATTTTGGAGGCCAATCTACATCTGGATTAAAATTACCTGATAAATATTCTGTTTTTCTCTTATCGTAGTATGGCTTAAAATAATTTATCCAGTCAGAATTCATATTCCTCTCTGCTCCATTCAAATTCTGTCCCAATACTCTATTTTTTTCTTTTACAGAAATTGCAGCATTACCTTTAGTCAAACGTATTTCAGAAGCATATGCCTGCGACATGCCATAGCCAGAAGAAAAATATCTAAGATAAGGGTCATCTGGACCGTGGGTTATTGCAATAGTTCCCGTCTCTCCCACAACAGTATAATCAACATAATTATCTATCATTACTGCTTTTCTTCCAGTGTATTTTAAGGGAGTTTGACCATTCCACGCGCTTTCATCATTATCCCAGGCATCAACAGAATCATGGTGGAATATTATTCCATTATCGCCAATATCTTTTCTTACTTGCCTAATAAAATTATAATCCTCTATTAAACTTCCGACATCTGCGCCATCAAAATACCATCCATCAAATCTATATTCTTGCTGGAAACCCCTCATCCATTGAAGCGTAACTTGAATGTTCTGATGTTGTCCTTGTTTTGGCCCACTTTTATAATTCCATTCAGGGGCCGCAGATAAATATTTGTAGACAATTGCTTTAAATCCGTTTTGATGAGCCTGGTTTACAAAATTTCTAACTAATAAATCATCACTCTGTTTTATTTTATAACCCAAAACTCCTGAATCTAAAAGAATTGGAGTCCGTTCCAGTCCCGGGTTGCCATAATCATAAATAGAATCCCATAACACAATAATCCCGAATCCGTTATTTTTGAGCTCTGTAAAATTTGTATCAGTCAAACCATTTTCTCCAGAGAAATGAACAAACGGCCTTGAATTAGATCCATATAATCTTTCGAAATCAAAATTCTTTGCAGGAAATACCATTACAGAAACAGTATCCCCTAAACTCATTTGAATTTTAGTAGAATTTATATCCTGAAATAAAACAATAGAATTTCCAGAAATATTAGCATGCAAACTTCCTCCATAGCCATCTGTCCAGATTCTATCTAAACCGCTACCTTTATTCCAAGAAGTATTTTCAATTAAATTTATATGAGTATAGTTGAATGAAGATTTAGCTTTAATAAAAAATAGAGAATCTGAATTAAAAACAAAGGTTACCTTTTCACTTTGAATAATAGCAGTCCTTTTATCAGCTGACTCTATTGATAAAGAACCTATATCGCTGTCAAATTTTAAAAGGCCGACTTTTCTGGGATTAATCATGTTTGTTTTTGGGTCTATCCTTCTCCATAATTCAATTTCATTTCTTTTTAAAATATATTTTGCGCCAGTAGTGGTAATTACCGCTTCGGCGGGGTTTAAGGTTAAATTTTCTATTTGCATTCCAAAAAATGAATTACCAGCTAAAGAATTGCCACAAACCCCGCAATCTCCGGGACAGGTGGAGCATGTTTCTGTTCCGTTGCACGATCCATCTCCACAGCTGGAAACA
>JBBTVX010000002.1:0-55646 GCA_038063015.1 Patescibacteria group bacterium | reverse complement strand
CTGCCGAGGCGCGAAGCGCCGAGGCAACAAACTCGCAACATACAATTTGGCTCCGGTGCCAGGACTCGAACCTGGAACCCACTCCTTACACATTATCCTAAAATTGCTTTTAGGGGTGGACTATATCATTGCCATCGGTTTTCAAAACCATTAGGCACTTTGGTATCTAGTCTCTACGGCGCTCCTTGCCAAAAGGCAAAGTTCCCACGGTATTGCCCATTTCAGGGTTTCACCGTTATCCCAAAGTTATTCATCCCAAAGTTTCCTTTGGAAGCTGCGTAATGCCTGCCTCAATTTCTCTGTGACAATTGGCGCAAACAAGAATACATTTATCAAGTTCTTGTTTTGTTATTTCCCAAGATCTTGTATATCCTTTATCGCCAATGCCAAAAGATTTTTGGCCGATATGATGAAGATCTAATGCCCCGACATATTTGTCATATCCGCATATTTGGCATTTTCCTCCTTTATATTGGACAGAGAGAAGTTTAATTTTACGCCTTCGCTTTGCGACGGCTTTGATTAATTCTTCTCGCCTGTCGGCATATTTTCTTTTATCTGCCATATTAATATATTATATGGCATTTTTAAGAACTTTCACAGGGAGTTGCTCTACCATTGAGCTACACCGGAATGTATGTATTCTTTATACAACTAATTTTTTATTTTTTCAAGACATAAAAGCCCCGCCGATGGCGGGGCTTTTTGGTTTTTCCAAAAAAATTATGATAAATGTTTGGAAACCAATTTTGTCATCTCAAACATGTCTACAACGCTTTTCCCGCCAAAAACAACTTTTAAATTGGCATCGGCGACAATGTTCCTTTTTTTCTTCGGGTCCTGCAAGTTATTTTTTTTAATATATGCCCAAAGTTTTTTCACCACTTCAGAACGAGGCATCGGGCCTTTCCCCACTATAGCTTCTAACTCCGCGCTTACCTTCAACGGCCTCATAAAAGCCGAGTTTGCTTTTTTTGCCATATTTTTTTATTTTCCCACCTTGGCGGGATGATTAATAATATAACCTTTAATACATTATACACTATTCTATAATATTTAGTAGTAGTCTTCTACTTTTTTTAAGTCAACGTGTTTTCTTAATTTTTCTAATGCTTTGGCTTGAATTTGACGAATTCTTTCCCTAGTAACTCCAAACTCCTCTCCTGTTTCTTCAAGCGTATGCATTACGCCGTCTTCCAAACCAAACCTCATTCCTAAAATTTTTAATTCTCTCGGGGTTAATTCGCTGGAAATTTCTTTCAGCCGTTCTTTCAAAAGATTTCTGGCGGCTTCGGTGTTTGGAGCTATTGTTTTATCATCTTTAATAAACTCAGCTAAAACGCTATCTTGTTTGTCTTTATCTTCTCCAATAGGGGTTTCCAGAGAAACCGCTTTTTGGGCAATTTTTCTTATATGGTGCACCTTATCGGTATCCAAACCCATTTCGGCTGCAATTTCCTCCGCTAACGGCTCGCGGCCCAATTCCTGCAAAAGGCTTTTTCTTATTTTTGTATATTTTGAAATGGTTTCAATCATATGCACAGGAATTCTGATTGTTCTTGCTTGGTCGGCCAAAGCCCTTGTAATTGATTGCCTAATCCACCAAGTGGCATAAGTTGAAAACTTGTAGCCCTTTCTCCAGTCAAATTTTTTAACTGCTTTAAAAAGGCCCAAGTTGCCCTCTTGGATTAGGTCCAACATAGTTAAATTTGGAGACCTGCCTACATATTTTTTAGCGATAGAAACAACTAATCTCAAATTAGCCAAGGCTAATTTATTTTTTGCTTCTTCGTCTCCGTGTTCAATTCTTTTAGCTAATTCTTTTTCTTCTTTAGCGGAAAGGAAACTGGTTTTTCCAATTTCTCTTAAATACATCTGAATGGGGTCAATTTTTCCTAAAAGCGGCTTTTTGCCTTTCTTTTCTTTTTTGGGCTTTACTTCTAAAAACTCTCTTACTTCTTTTATTTCAATGCCTTTCTCTTTCAAAAGCTCATAAGTTTTTTCAAGCTGTTCAACGTTTTTTTCTATATCAGGGAACGCGTATAAAATTTCCGAGTTCGTAACAAAACCCCGTTCTTCTCCTTTTCCTAAAATAAAATCCATTTGCTTTTTCGTAATTGCGGCTTTCTTTCCCGCCCTTGTTTTGGCCGCTTTTTTCGCTTTTCTTATATTCTTTATTCCGCGAGTAATATATTTTTTCCTTTTGGCCGCTTTTTTCTTTTTTCTCATCATCATAGCTCTTTTATTAATTTATTAAATTCTTCTATTAAATTATTAACTTTTTGATGGTCTTGGGCTTTTTCCGCTTCTTTAATATCTTTAGAAATTTTATTAAGTTTTTCTTTTATATTTATATTTTTTAACTGTAGCACGCAAAGTTTAATTTCTTCGCAGCCGTCTTCCTCGTATTCAACTTCCGCCCTTAAAGAAAATGCTGCTAAAAAAATTTTGAGGTCCAGCTTGAAACCTGCTTCTTCCGACAAATTATTGTCTGACATAATGCCGGCAAAAATAGCTTTGAAATCCCTGCCTGCCGAAACTTCGGCATAGTGGGATTCTTCTTCTGCCGCTTGCAATTTTTGTTCTCCCACAAATTTCTTTAAACCTTCCAAAAAAATCCTTGTCTTGTCAGAAAAAAACGGATACTGAGAATCCTCAATTGAATTCAAGTTTTCTGGATTTTTAAGCACTAAAGAAATAATTTTTTCTTCAAGAAGTTTTTTTCTTTGCCCTGCCGAAGCTTCGCGCGAAAGCGGGCTACTCTCCCCTCTGTCAAACGCATGTTTAAAATCTGTTTTTTGGGTTATCGCATCAAATTTTACTTTTCTTAATTCTTCTAAAATGGCTTCTTCCGCGATGTCTAATTTTTGCGATAATTTTTGAACCCAGTATGACTGCTCGATTTTATTAGGAAGGCGCTTTATGACGGGTAAAACTATTTTCCCAATTTCTTTCTTTCCTTCCGCTGTGTCTTTATTAAAAGCGAAGAAAGCAGAGTCAAAATAATAATCCATTATTGACCTTGCCTCGCTAACAAGCTTTTCCCAATTTTTCGGGTCCTCTAAAATAATATCGGCTGGGTCTTTGGCGCCGGAATATGTTTCTATTATTTTTATATTAAATCCTCTTTCTTGCGCTAAGTTAATTCCTCTTTTAGTGGCTGAATCTCCTGCTATATCCATATCAAACGCTAAAAGCAAGTTTTCAGAATATCTTTTTAAAATATTTAAATGCTGGGGGGTTAAAGCGGTTCCGGAGGCGGCAACAGTATTTTCAAAACCCGCCTGGTGGCATAAAATTACATCTGTGTATCCCTCTGTTACAACGCACTGATTTTTTTTTCTTATTGATAATTTAGCGTTGTTTAAACCGTAAAGAATATTGCTTTTATCGTAGAGTAATGTTTGCGGAGTATTTATATATTTTGCTGTTTCAATTTTTGCCCCATCGCCCGGCTTTTCAAAAACTCTGGCGCCAAAACCAACGGGCTGGAAATTTAAATCAAAAACTGGAAAAATAATTCTGCCCCTAAACCTATCGTATGAATCAGAACGATTGCCTTCTTTTGTAACCGCTAAGCCCGCCTTTACTATTTCTTTTCTATTATAACCTTTTCCTACTAAAAAATCTGACAATCCTTGCCAAGTGTCTGGCGAATAACCTATGCGCCACTTTTTAATACTTTCTTCTGTAATACCTCTTTTTAGTAAATATTCTTTTGCTGATTTTCCAATGTTTCCCGAAACAAGTTGTTTTTCAAAAAAAAGACAAGCCAATTGGCAAATTTCATAAAGCCGCTGTCTTTCAGTTCTTAATTGGGGATTTTCTTTTTTTAACTCCACTCCGGCTTTTTGGGCCAATATCTTTAAAGCGTCTCCAAACTCAAGCCCCTCAATTTTCATTACAAAATCAAAAATCGAGCTTCCAGCGCCACAACCAAAACATTTCCACATTTGTCGCGCCGGAGATACAAAAAAAGATGGTTTTTTTTCTGAATGAAACGGGCAGACTCCTCTATAGTTAGCGCCAGTTTTTGTCAACTTTATATATCCGCCGACAACATCTACTACATTAAGCTTATTTTTTACCTCTTCTATTTGAGAATCAAGCATGTTCTCATATTACCATCAAATAGCCAAAAATCAATTACAGCTTATTTTTGATTTCTTCGGCTAATTTTTTAAGCTCTTTTACATCAACTTTCGGCCCTAACTGCGTAGTAATATACCCTGGATAATCTTTAAAAAAGATTTGGTCTTTTGCTAAAAGCTCTTTAAAGTCTTTATCTAATCCATGCATCGGATAAAGTTTAATATGAGCATGATTTATTCCCATACCCTCCATTACCATAGCAACCCTTCTAACACCAAACGCTTTCTCTAATATTTTAGCAACGTTTTTTGAAGATAATGCAAACCTTTGATAAATATCGTCTGGCATCAAAAAAGCATATGAGTCATAATGCTTTTTAGTTAAAACCAAAGCCATTCCTTTTGTATTTGGATTAACATCTAAAATAGACAAAAACTCTTCGTTTTCCCAAATTTTGGCTGAATCAAATTCTCCTTTTGCAATTTTACAAAAAATACAATCTTCCATAAATTAACGAACGCGATAAGTTAAGTAAACCGTTGTGTTTATTTCTGATTGACCTGGCTGGATATTTGGAGCAACGGTTGCTTTTTCAAAAGTATCCATGCCTCCGCCTCTCCCGTACATAGGTTCGGGCGAAGACGCATATCCTTCGGAAATATTAATTAATTTTACAAGTTTTAAACCTGCCTGATTGACTAAAACAAGAGCCTTTGCTTTTGCCTGTTCAATCGCCTTTTCTCTGGCATCTGCCTTTATTTTCTCTAAATCGTCAATAGTAAATTGTAAATCGCTAATCGTATTTGTTCCTTCTGCTGTCGCCTTATCCAAAATATCGCTAATTTTATCAAAATCTCTGATTTTGACACTTATTTGCTGGTCCAAAGAATAACCTACAAAAATTCTGCCCGATTCTGGATAATCATAAATTGGATATAGATTGTATGTAGATGTTTTAATGTCTTTTTCATCAACCCCTAAATCCTTTATCGCCTTTATAATTGCATTCATTTTTTCATTATTTTTGTTAACTGCGTCTGCGCTTTTTTTAGCTTCGGTTTGCACTCCCAAATTTACCAAAACTATGTCTGGCTTTACAAATACTTTACCCTCGCCTGTAATTGTGATTTCCTGAGGAAAATTTTGAGGCAAACTGCTAAATTGATACATTGTTTGTCCCAGATAAGATATCGCTATTACTATAATTAAAACTGCCGCCAAAGCAAAAACTCTATTTGAAAACTCTATTTTTTTTGTTTCTTCTTCCATGTTTTTTTAATGTAATTTTAATAATTTATACGACCTTTCATTTTTTACCCGGTCAAATAAATTCCTTTGGAATTTAATTTTACTCTGCAAAATTATTTGACTGGGTGAATTTTAATTTTTTCACATTGAGAAGCAAGACTGGTTAGTTCCTCTTGAGTAAGCGCATCCTCTGCGCAAGGATACAAAATATTATTTTCCTTATAGATATGCTCTCTTAAAAGAGAAATCATAGATTGAGTATTTTCTTTGAGCTTGGTTTCATTGTTTTCCCGTAAAGCCTCTCTCATTTTGACAAGATATTCTCTTTTGGCGGCGTGTTCCAACAGCATCATGCCGATTGGTCCTCCTTCGTTTGGTATGCCCTTTTTTTCTAACGCCGGAAATAAAACCTGCTCTTCTTTTTGGTGGTGCGGCTCGGCAAATACTTCCGTAAAGTGTAAAAATTCTTCCACTTTTGCGTGGCTAATTGTCGGCTGATTGATTGTTGTCTCCAAATCATCAAGATGCGCCAAAATATTTTGGTGGTCTGATTTTAATTCTTCTATGCAATTGTGATGATGACAATGGTCAGGCATAAAATTATTTTTTAAATTAATTATTATTCAGCAATACACTGATTATATTTATATATCAGATTTAATTAAAATGCCAGAGCTGACTGGCGTAATTTAATAGGACTATAACTAAAAATTTAAGAACAAAATCAAAAGATTCAACGATTTCTAAAAATAAGCATCTCGGTCTGATGAAAAAAATCAGGCGTTAGCATTTTTTAACTGCTTCCAGTAATCGGGATCATTGATTCTGTTATTTAATACTGCGCTATTTTTTTTATTTGTATTCTGCGCCTTTAAAACCTTGTCTTTACCATTCTGATAAATAACTTCAAAAAAATCATCATTAGCAGTTCTTATTCCTATTTTATTTTCTATTATAGAAAGAAAATTTTTATTTATTTCATATCCAACTGAATTTCTACCCAATTCTCGAGCTACTTTCGAGGTTGTGCCGCTTCCTAAAAATGGATCAAGTACGTTTTCTCCAACAAAACTAAACATTTTTATCAGACGCTTTGGTAATTCTTCGGGAAACATTGCGATATGTCCGCCATTTTGTTTTTCGCCAGCGAAATTCCAATGTCCTGTAAAATACTTTCTCCATTCCTCATTGGATAATTTTGATTTTTCTTTGATTATTTTTGGAATATCATTTTTAGATTGTCCTAATTTCTTGAATAAAAGAATAAATTCATAATCGATTGCGATGTGCCCATTACGGGGATAAGGATATGAGCCCATAACGGAAGCGCCTCCGCTCGTATTCATAGTAGTCATCTTCTGCCATATAACAGCGCCCATATAATCAAAACCAATTGATTCGCAAAATTTTATTATTTCAGTTCTTATGGGAATAATTTTATATCGGCCATACGTAATGGCCCTAGCGAATTGGTCTCCTATGTTAACACAAAGCCTACACCCTGAATCTAATACCCTATAAGATTCTGCCCAAACTTGATTTAATTTATTTATGTATTCTTCATAACTATCGTTAAAGCCAATTTGTTTTTTATCTCCATAATCCTTTATTTGCCAATAAGGTGGTGAGGTAACTACAATATGGACTGACTCATTTTCGAGTTCGGCCATATTTCTCGAATCTCCAATAATAATTTTATGTTTTGTGGCCATATTTATTTTAATAATTCGCTCGCGTCAATGACTAACCCGCTCTTAATTTTATCATAATAAACAATAAAAGCCATTTTGCTTGGCTTAATTCGGCGCGTTCAACTGTAAACTCAATAAAAAATCTTGCCAGCTTTTAAGGCACCTGTCGGCAACCTCTATAACATCTACGGGTGCTTTGAATTCCCACACATCAATACCAAATCTCGCTTGTTTTTTTATATAATCATAATATCTGCTTATCGGAGTCGAAATACCTATTCCAAAATCTACAAAATTTGCTGGAACATACTTTGTTATTTTTTGGTGTTTTTGGTTATTTGCTAAATCTCTGCAGAGAGATAAATAAGTGTTTGATCTAACAAATTTATCAACTTTAGACTTAAGATATCCGCTGTTAATAATCCAATCTCGTAAATGATAACACTGAATAAAAAAAGATGTAAATTTGTCTAACGCAATTTCAAAATTTTTATCTGTAGCAACAGTATAAAGATTTAATTCGTCCCTTAATCGAGATATACGATTATACTGTTCTTGATATGGAAATTTATATTTCATTTTAGGTTAATCGGTCGCTGACTCGGTCGCTCAGCCCCCTCAGCTGAGTCGCTCCCTCGATAGAAAATATGTCTGCGGAGGAGGTGGGACTCGAACCCACGAGACCCTTGCGGGTCACGGCTTTCCAAGCCGTTGCAATGGCCGCTATGCGACTCCTCCAAATTTCATTTTCCTAATCTGGCGGCGTAGTTAAATGCATAAAAATAATTATTCCATTTTTCGTCTGACGAACTGTAGATATTGTCAAAACAGAAATAATCAACCAACATTTCTCGCAGCCTTAAAAGTTCCTTTAATCGTTTTTTATTTTTAGGGTCATCAATTGTTAAGTCAAGCAACTCAAGACCCCTTTCAAAAAATACACCGCTTTCCTTTTCCTCTTTTTCGCGCCAATTTATGGCCCTGCCAATTTCGGCGCCAATGTTTGCCATTTGCTCGACAAGCGAAAATTTAAGCCACCTTTCTTTAAATTGTTCAGTTAAAATCATTTTTTTACGAATTTATTTACAACCGCAATTATTTTATTTCTTATTTCTTCCCTTTCAACCCCCCTGCTTCTATTGCCTAATCCCGGCTTTAAATTTATCATAGAATCGAATTCAACAAAATTATCCCCTAATTTCTCCGGCCATATATTTATTCCCCAAAGGTTTTTCGGTTCACAATTTTCTTTTTCAATTAAAAGCTGCTCTAAATCCACATGAAATTCCGCATCAACTGCCAAAATTTCTTTTTCTGTATCTACAACCGCTTTGACTAAGTTCTCATACATTCTTTTTGCCATTTCTTTTAACTCTGCAATTTCAATTTTATCCTTAATAATTTTCATTTTGATTCAATAATTTTTAAAAATTTTTGTAAATTGAATGGTCGCCAACCGCATAAAATCTAACTGCATTGTCGCCATGAAACTTAAAAATTATCCTATATCCAAAATCAACGGAAAACGCCCAAAAATTACTGTATCTTCCTTTTAATTTATAAGTTTTCAACCTCTGGTCAAAAGGGTCTTCGCGAAAAATTTTCTCCTTCTCCTTCGCCAAATCTTTAATCCTTTCCGGGAGCCGTTTGTATCTGCGGGAAAACTCAGAAGAATAAAAAATTTTCATAAATAAAGTCTAATCCAAATCTGCGAGCGACCTTAATAACTTGCCTTTTCCCGCTCTAAATTCAGCTTCGCTTTTTTTAATTTGTGAAAGCAAATCGCTCTCTTCAAGTCTTTCGCGAATAAGCTCGCGCAAAAATTCGCTCTTGCTGGAATACTTGCCCTTTTTAACTGTTTTCTCCAGTTCAACAGCCAATTTTTCAGATAATGATATATTTATAACTTTTCTCATATTTTTGTATTACATTGTATTACAGCTTAATCTTATCACTCTATAAATTTGTGTCAAGATATAAACTAAACGTCCATGCCGCGCAAGGCGCGGATTCGGTCTTCCACCGGCGGATGCGTCATAAATAATTTCACAAACCAATTCGTTGTTTGTTTCCCTTTAAATGGCGAAGTAATATAAAGAGAACTTGTAGCATTGTTTGTTATTCTCATTGGCGTTGAATCAGCTGAAATTTTTTCCAAAGCCGATGCCAGGCCTTCAGGATACCTGGTCAAAAGAGCGCCGTCGGCATCAGCTAAAAATTCTCTTTTTCTGGAAATCGCCAACTGAATTAAAGTAGCGGCAATCGGAGCTAAAATTGCGGCAACAATTCCCAAAATAGCTAATAATGCCCCTGCTTTGTTGTCTGAATCTCTTCTTCCCCTTCCTCCGCCCCAGAAGCTGACTCTTAAAAACATATCAGAAATAATTACTATAACTCCGGCTAAAATCGCAACTACTGTTGCCAATAGCATATCTTTGTTTCCTATGTGCGAAAGTTCGTGGGCAATAACTCCTTCCAATTCTGTTTTATCCAATTTTTTTACAAGCCCTTCGGTGATGGCAACAACCGCGTGTTTGGCGTCGCGGCCGGTTGCAAAAGCATTGGGCTGATTTTCCGGAATAATATAAATTTTGGGCAAAGGCAAACCGGCTGTAATGCACAAATTCTCTATTATATGATAAATTTCCGGATTTTTATTGTGCTCTAAGGGAACGGCTCTTGTCATCGCCAAAACAATTTTATCTGAATACCAATAACTGCCAAAGCTCGTTAAAATGCTGAAAATTGCGGCTATAAACAAAATTACCTGGTCTTCCAAAATATAGCTGAAAAGCCAGCCGATTAAAATTATAAACACAAAAAACCCGGACATTAAAATCCATGTCTTACGCATATTTGAATCGGCGTGAGTATAAATTGATGCCATAATTGGGCGAAAATGAAATATTTTTTTGTTCGGGCTGGCCAATTTAAAACTTTACGGACACCGCTTCTTTTTCGGCGCCTACTGCCTCAAACATTTCCATTTGTTTAAAACCGAACATTCCAGCTATTGTATTTGTCGGGAAACTTTCAATTTTAATATTAAGGTCTCTGACATTGGTATTATAAAACCTGCGAGCCGCCTGAATTTTGTTTTCGGTATCGGAAAGCTCTCTTTGAAGTTCTAAAAAATTTACCGATGCTTTTAAATCCGGATAATTTTCCGCAACGGCAAACAAACTTTTCAAAGTGTCTGAAAGCATATTTTCCGCTCCGGCTTTTTCTTTTATTCCTTGAGCTGACATTGCGCTTGCCCTTGCCTTTGTGACTTTTTCAAATAATTCTCTTTCGTGAGTTGCGTACCCCTTAACTGTTTCAACTAAATTGGGAATTAAATCATACCTTCTTTTTAATTGAACATCAATGTCCGCCCAGGCTTCTTTTGTCCTAAGACGAAACTTAACTAAACTGTTATAGGTTGCGATTAACCACAAAACAACCGCGGCTATAACAGCTAAAACAATAATTGTTAATATTTCCATTGTTTTTTTTCTCCAATCAATCTCTAATTTATTCGCGAATATTCGCGAATTTAATTCGCGATTGATTAGTAGGTTTAATTATTTTTGCATATTCTCAATTAGAGAAGTTAAAAACGGATGCTGGACAACAAATTTATAATTAAAAAGCTTTAAAAGCATAAAAAAATCCGAAAGCTCTTCCCTAAATTTTTCCGGCCCTGAAAAAACCTCCCAAAGCTCCTTGCTAATATTTTTTGTATAGTGGTTTAAAATTTCATAATCGGCCTTTCTTTTCAAGTAAATGATTATCTGCTTAAACTCTCCGCGGTCCAGCCAAATTCCCTGGCACATTTTGCAAAAATCAATTTTTGTTTTTGCTTCGTCATACCCAACTTCGCAAAGAGCAACCCTGCAACTCGGACATCGCCTAAAGCTCTCTGAAATTTTAAACTTTGCCTTGTCTCTCCACAAATCAACATCCATCCAGTTTAACTGCTTGTCTTTTTCGTCTTTTGCAAGGCGCAATTCATCATTATCAAACCAAATACCAAGGCACTCGGTGCAGTAATCAACTTCAACATTGTGGAATAAAACCTTTTCTAATTTTCCGTGATTATTTGGGCAATCCATAAACTTAAAAATTAATTTTATTATTTCATTTTTATTTTACCTAAAAGTTTGTTTTTACGCAAGCTGGCTCCGTAAAATCTAAACAAATGCCCGCGAGGTTATCACGGGCTTTAAATTCCAACGTTAAACGTTTAAAGAATATTGCCTGGCTTGCGCCGCTCCATCCAAAGCTTGTCCAACATAAATCTGGCTTTTCTTGCATTGTTAGTTGGCATAGAACCCGGACCATCAGAATCCTCTTCGCGCTCGTTGGCAACCTGGTTCAAAAGCTCTTCCAATTCAATCCAGGTTTCCTCTGGAATCTCTGCCAATTTTTTTTGGTCATCAGAAATTTCAAAATGTGTTGGATCAACCCAGTAACCGAATCCGGATTTTCCTACAACGCGTACTGTTTGTCCGATCGGGTTTATCATATAGCAGCCAACCACTATATCGCCAGAAATAAGCCTTACAGGCGGCGTAAGGTCGAAGCATCCTTTATGCAAGAAGCTCGGATAAACTGTCCGCGCAACTTTTCTGATTTCTTCGAGGGTAGTCATCGATTGTTCTCCTTTCAGTCGTGTACTAGAAGTATTTCTTCTTGCTCGTTTAAAATTGAAAGCAACTCTTGGTTATTTGTTTCTTCGGCAAGCCTCCTTATTCGCAGAAGGCTTTCATAAATTTCTTTTAAGCCCTGTTCGACACTTCTAATTCTCATTCTTCCAAATCGAACAAACGATGGCTCAAAGACAAAGGTTGTATAATCGGCGTGATATCGGTGCCTTAAGGCGCGCTGCAACAAATCTCCCATTTCTTTTGCCATTGCAATCATCCCTTTCTTTAAAAATTGTCAAAGAAACAATGTGGAATACCGCAATATTCAAAGATTACCATGCAATAAAAAAATCTGCAAGCCTTGTGTTATAAATACAAGACTTTCCAAAAAATACAAATTTAATCTACCAATATGCACGATCGTGTGATATAATAGTAATAGACTAAAAGAAAAATATGAAAGAAAAAAACAATAAATCAAAAAAATTAAATTTCCCCACAAAAATCATTTTGGACTATTTAAAAGAAACTTCCAAAAACCTAATTTTGGGAGGTATAGATTTAATAATAGATCCAGACAAAATGATAAAAAACGCTGGCTTTTATGTGAGATATCCTTTTATCACCTCTTTAATCACAAGATGGTCCGATAATTTGGATAAAGTTTCATCCTTTGAGCGAAAAAACGGCAAAATTTATTTGACTGAAAAAGGTAGAATAAAAATTATAAAAAATATAATAAAAGAAAAATTTGCTGATGAAAAGTGGGACAAAAAATGGCGAGCAATTATCTTTGACATTCCGGAGATAAACAGAAGAAGCAGGGATTTCTTAAGGAAAGAGCTTAAGTGGATGGGTTTTAAGGAGCTCCAAAAAAGTATTTGGATCACCCCTCTTAACATAAAAAAGGAGCTATTTATCTTGTTGAAACTCTGGAAAATGGATTTTGGCGGAGATATAAAATTTTTGGAAATAAACAGAATTGAAGACGACAAAAACATCAAGAAACTTTTCGAGCTCTAATTAAATTCTAATTTATACTAATGTGTACGATCGTGTAAAATAATAGTGAATGCAAAACAGCAAAATATAAATAAAGTAAATTCATATCGCAAAAAAAATTACAGACCTCGGAGATCTGTAATTTTTTTAATCTTTTATTTATTAGTAATCCTCTGGCATCATGGGGTTGTGCATGTGCCCTGATTTATCTTCTTTTTTCGGAATATCTGCAACAACAACTTCTGTTGTTAACAGCATTGAGGCCGCTGATACGGCGTTTTCTAAAGCAGTTCTGACAACTTTCGTTGGGTCAACAACGCCTGCTTTTATTAAATCTTCATAAACCATGGTGGCCGCGTTAAAGCCAATATCTCCTGTTTCCTCTTTTACTTTTTGAGCAATTACCGCGCCGTCTAAACCGGCATTCTGGGCAATCTGCCTGATTGGCTCTTCAATTGCTCTCTTTAAAATATTAACTCCGGTTTTTTCGTCATTTTCTGCTTCCACTTTTTCCAAAACAGCAGAAGTTCTTAACAAGGCAACTCCGCCGCCGGGAACAATTCCCTCTTCCACAGCCGCCCTGGTTGCATGCAAGGCGTCTTCTAATTTATGCTGTTTTGCTTTTTGTTCCACCTCTGTTGCTGCTCCCACTTTTACCACTCCCACTCCGCCTGAAAGTTTGGCTAATCTTTCTTGGAGTTTTTCTTTGTCAAAATCAGAAGTTGAATCTTTTACTTCTTTTTTTAGCTGATTGATCCTTGCATCAATTTTTGATTTTTCTCCCTTGCCTTCAACAATGGTTGTGTTTTCTTTTGTTGATATTATTTTTCTTGCCTGGCCGAGCATTTCCAATTCAACATTTTCTAACTTCATTCCTTTTTCCTCTGAAATAATTTCTGCTCCGGTAACTATGGCAATGTCTTCTAACATCTCTTTTTTTCTGTCGCCAAAGCCGGGCGATTTTATAGCCAACGCGTTAAAAATTCCGCGAAGCTTGTTCACCACCAAAGTTGCCAAAGCGTCGCCCTCCACTTCGTCAGCAATAATAACCAATTCTTTTTTTCCTGTTTTTACTATTTTTTCTAGAATAGGCAAAATTTCAGGCAACGATCCGATTTTTCTGTCTGTAATTAAAATATAGGGGTCTTCCAGAACTGCCTCCATCTTTTCTGTATTAGAAACCATGTAATGGGAAATATATCCCCTGTCAAACTGCAAACCTTTTACAATCTCTTTTGACAAGCCAAAAGTTTTTGATTCTTCAACTGTTATTACTCCGTCTTTGCCCACTTCTTCCATAATTTGAGCAATCATATCCCCAACTTCCTTGTCCTGCGCTGAAATGGTGGCCACCTGGGATATTTCTTCTCTGGTGGTAATTGTTTTTGACATTAATTTTAGCGCCTCCACTATTGCGTCTTTGGCTTTCACTATTCCTTTTCTTAAGGCCAAAGGATTGGCTCCGGCTGCAACATTTTTTAAGCCTTCTGTGGCAATTGCCTGGGTTAACAAAACCGCAGTTGTTGTTCCGTCGCCGGCAACGTCGTTTGTTTTAGATGCCACTTCTTTTATAATTTCGGCTCCTATATTTTCAATATTGTCTTCCAACTCAATTTCTTTGGCAATGGTAACCCCGTCATTTGTAATAGTGGGGCTGCCGAAACCAGAGCCCAAAACAACATTTCTGCCCTTCGGGCCCAATGTTGTTTTTACAGCATCAGCCACCTTGTCTAATCCTTTTTTTAACATTTTGCGAGCATCCTCGCTATATTTAATTTGTTTTGCCATAATAGTATTTTAATAATAAGCGAGACAATAAATTTTTCGAGTGCAGGGGCAGGCTTGCCCCGCCAAAGCGGGGCAAAATCCCTTTGCCGAGAAGAATTTGATTGCCGAGCGAAATTACTCAATAATTGCCAAAATGTCGCTTTCTGTGGCGATTAAATATTCTTTATTATCAATTTTTACTTCGCTTGGTCCGTATTTTGAAAACAAAACCCTGTCCCCCGGCCTTACCGAAAGAGGAATTATTTTTCCATCGTCTGTTTTTTTGCCATCTCCTATGGCAATAACTTTTCCCTGTTCCGATTTTTCTTTTTCAGCGGTTTCGGGCAAAAAAATGCCTCCACTCGTTTTTTCTTCGCCCTTAATGGGCTCTATTAAAATATGGTCTGACAATGGTTTTATATTCATATTATTTATTTACTTAATAATTCAAATAAAATTTACTAATAATATAATCTATTCTAATTAGGTTTTTTTGTCAATGGCCTTGAATATAAATTGTTAATTTGGTATTATATATTTGATGAAAAAAGCTCTCTTGCAGATTATAATCGCCGTCTTGGGAATTTGGCTATCGGTATTGTTTGTTCCGGGAACTAAAATCAACCTGTTTTCTGATTCAAACTTTTTTGGCCTTCCCTTAACTTTACAGTGGCAAATAATTTTGCTTTTAGGAATTTCCCTGGGCTTGCTTAATTTTTTTGTAAAACCTATTATAAATACCATTACCCTGCCCCTGCGAATAATTACTCTCGGACTTTTCAGTATAATAATAAATATGGCAATGCTCTGGATTTTAGATTTTATGTTTAAAGAAATAACCATACCCTGGCTTTGGCCTCTTTTCTGGACAACTATTATTGTTTGGCTTTTAAGCATTCTTATTCCAAAATTTACTATTAAAGAAGAATAATTCATGAATCAAGTTTTATTTTATGCTCAAATAGCTGTTTCTATAATTTTAATTATCTTTATAGCTTTTCAACAAAGAGGAGCTGCTTTGGGGTCTGCTTTTGGCGGAGGAGGAGAATTTTACTCTTCAAGGCGCGGATTGCAAAAAAAACTCTATTACGCCACAATAATTGCGGCTGGTTTATTTATTATTTTAGGTATTTTAAACCTCGTCATACCTTGAGTTACGAAATGCCTTCCGAACTATTTTATTTTGGTTTTCGGGCGAGACGAAGCAAAAATTTTGAGGCATATACAGAGTATTCTGCCGAGAAATTTTTGCAAAGTCGCAGCCAAAACCAAAATATAAAGAGTTGAAGGTTATTTCGTAATTCAAGGTAAATAGTTTAATGAGTAAATTAAAATTGCCAAAAATTTCTCAATGGAAACAGATATTTAAAGTACTCAAAAAAAATGAAAAAATAGCGCTTTCAATTTTTTTTGTTTTGGCTTTTAGCTCGTTAATTTTTCTTACAACTGATTTCTACATTAAAAACACAAAGGTTGCGCCGGCTATAGGCGGCGCTTATTCAGAGGGAATTATTGGACAACCAAGATTTATAAATCCTATTTATGGCGAAACCAATGATATTGACCGAGCTTTAATTGACCTTATTTTTTCCGGCCTGATGTCTTACGACAAAGATGGTAAAATTGTAAATGATTTGGCAGATAGCTATAAAATTTCTAATGACGGAAAAACTTATGACTTTATATTAAAAGATAATCTCTTTTGGCAAGATGGAAGACCTCTCACAGCAGACGATATAATTTTCACAATAAAAACTATACAGAACTCAGATTATAAAAGTCCGCTAAGGGCTAACTGGATAGACGTTGACATAGAAAAAACATCAGACAAATCTTTCACTTTTAGGTTAAAAATCCCCTATAATTCTTTCTTGGAAAATAATACTATAAAAATAATTCCGAAACATATTTGGGAAAATATCCTGCCCGAAAGCTTCGCTCTTTCTTCGTATAATTTGCAACCGATTGGGTCTGGCCCTTATAGTTTTAAAAACTTGAAACAAATAGAAAGCGGTTTTATAAAAAATATCGACCTAACGGCCAATCGTAAATATTATAATGGGATTCCTTTTATATCTAATCTTTCTTTTCAATTTTTTGAAAAAAAAGAAGAATTGATTAAAACTGTTAACGCAAAAACAATAGATGGTTTTTCTTTGGCCCAATTAGATAACAACGAAGCCCAAGCCGAAAAAGAAATCCGCCAAGGCTGGACTAAAGATAAAAAATTTACCGCTTATTATTTATCTCTGCCTAGATATTTTGCTGTATTTTTTAATACTCAAAAAACAAAACTGTTTTCAGATATTAATTTAAGAAAAGCTTTAAATTATGCCACAGATAAAAATGAAATTATTAACGAAATAGGAATTTCTACAAAAGAGAGGGCTTTCATTGTTAATTCTCCAATATTGCCTCAATATTTTGGATATCAAGAACCTGCAATAGCTTACGAGTTTAGCGTTGAAAAAGCCAATAACCTTTTAGATAAAACAGGATTTAAAGCTCTTAGTTCCGGCCAAAGAGAAAAGATATTAGATAAAAAACCGGCTTTCCAATTTAAAAATTATCTTTCTGTTAAGTCTAAGGGGAAAGATGTGACAGAACTACAAAAATGCTTGTCCCGACTGCCAAACGATAATTTTTCTGATTTTTTACAAGGAGAAACCAATGGAACATACGGAAAAGCAACTGAAAACGCCGTAATTGAGTTTCAAAAAAAATATCTGCCAGAAGAGAAACCAACGGGAGAGGTTGGCAAAGCTACAAGAATAAAACTAAATAAACTCTGCGCAACGCCTCAAGAAAACTCCCAACTTTTGCAATTTACCATAGTTACAATAAACCAACCACAGTTAATTCAGGTGGCTAATTCTCTAAAAAATTACTGGCAAAAGGTTGGAGCTATGGTTAATATAAAAGCTGTGGAAGTTTCCGAACTTAAATCTATTATAAAAGAAAGAAACTACGACGCTCTTCTATTCGGAGAAGCCTTGGGAAGCGAGCCAGATCTTTACCCTTTTTGGCACTCTTCTCAAAAAAACGATCCGGGGCTTAATTTATCAGAATATGAAAATAAAGACATTGATACTTTATTAAAAGACGCTAGAGAAACTTTAGATAATAATGAAAAACAAAAAAAATATGAAAAACTGCAAAATATTATATTAGAAGACGCTCCTGCCCTATTTTTATATAATCCCGATTATATTTATTGGGTTTCTGCAAAAATAAAGGGATTGGAAACAACGAAAATAGTTGATCCTGCAAAAAGATTTTCTAATATTGAAAATTGGTTTATCAAAACCAAAAGAGTATGGAAATAGATTTAAAAAACTTAACTCCTGATATCCGTAAATTAAACGACATAAAAATTGTTCTCTATAACCAAGAATGGCTTAAGACCATGCCCAAGGAGTACCCCGATTTTGACCTTTATTATATGTATAGGGGCTTAGAAGAAAAGAATGGAATCCGGTATGACATAACCGTTATTCCGCCCGCAATGCTGGGTTTAGAGTTTGTAAAAACCAAAGGCCATTGCCATATCGGAGCATACCAGGAGATTTATATTGTTTTAGAAGGCGAAGCCATATATTTAATGTCCCGCTACGCGGGACAAAAAGGCATAATATTAGATGTTTATGCCGTAAAGGCGCGAAAAGGAGATATTATTATAATCCCTTCTTATTACGGTCACGTAACTATCAATCCTTCCGAAACAGAAGAATTAAAAATGGCAAATTGGATTTCTTCCCAATGCAAAAGCGATTATTCTTTATATGAAAAAATGCAGGGAGCTTGCTATTATTATTTAAAAACCGGCTGGACAAAAAACAATAACTACAAATCAGTTCCCGAACTGCGGTTTGAGGAACCTCTAAAATCTCTGCCAGAAGATTTAAGTTTTCTGAAATAGAATAGAAAGGGAACCCAGCGGGCATGGCGGAACAGCAGACGCGCTGGCTTCAGGAGCCAGTGGGAGTAATCCTGTGGAGGTGCAAATCCTCCTGCCCGCACAGATAAAATAATATGAATAAAATAAAAATTGCTTTTTTTGAAACAGAACCATGGGAAAAAGACTATTTAGAATCCCAGCTAAGGAATTTTGATTTAATATTTTTTGAAGAAAAAATAAATTCAAATAATTTAAAAAAAATATCCGATATTAGCGTCTTGTCTCCTTTTGTTTACTCTGTTATTGATAAAAAAATTATCGGCTCTTTAAAAGCCTTAAAATATATAGCAACCCGTTCAACCGGCTTTGACCATATTAATTTAAAGGCCTGCCGCAATAAAAAAATCTTGGTTTCCAATGTGCCGACTTACGGCGAAAATACCGTGGCTGAACATACTTTTGCTTTAATTCTGGATTTATCAAGAAAAATTTATCCTTCTTTGGAAAAAACAAAAAAGGGCGATTTCTCCTTGGAGGGATTAAGGGGTTTTGATTTAAAGGAAAAAAATTTGGGCGTGGTGGGAACTGGCAATATCGGACGCCATGTAATAAGGATTGCCAATGGTTTTAATATGAAAATTTTGGCTTACGATATAAAAAAAGACCAAAAACTGGCTAAAAAAATGGACTTTAAATATGTGTCCCTTGATTATTTATTCAAAAACTCCGACATTATCACTCTTCATCTCCCCTACAATAAATCAACCCATCATTTAATAAATAAAGAATCTCTAAAATTGTTTAAAAAAGATTGTTATTTGATAAACACGTCTAGGGGCGGAATCTGCGACACCACTGCTCTGTTGCAAGGATTAAAAAATAAAATTTTTGCCGGATTAGGGCTGGATGTTTTGGAAGAAGAATATTTTATCAAAGAGGAAAGAGAGCTTTTAGACCCTGATTTTAAAAAAACCTGCGATTTAAAAACAATTCTCCAAAATCATATTCTAATCAATCAGCCGAATGTAATTATTACTCCCCACAATGCCTTCAACAGCAAAGAAGCGCTGTTAAGAATTTTAGACACAACAATAGAAAACATAAATTCGTTCTCAAAAAATAAATTAATAAATCTAATCAAATGATACAATATAAAAAAAATAAAACTGAAAATAATTTAAGGATTATTCCCCTTGGAGGATGCGAAGAAGTCGGAAGAAATATGACTATTTTTGAATATGGCCAAGATATTGTAATTTTGGATATGGGGCTGCAATTTCCCGAAGAAGATATGCCTGGCATTGATTACGTAATTCCCAATATTGAATATCTAAGAGAAAAAGAAAAAAATATTCGCGGGGTTATCTTTTCTCATGGACACTTAGACCATATCGGAGCCGCTCCAATATTGTTGCAAAAACTCGGCAATCCTCAAATCATCGGCAGGCCTCTTACGCTTGAAATGGTAAAGCACAGAGTTGAAGACTTATATCACGGAGCTTCAAAAAAACTAAAAGCAATTTATATAAAAGACCTCCAGCAAAAATTTAGTCTTGGAGCTTTTACTTTAAGTTTTTTCGCAGTTGATCACTCTGTTATGGACGCTGTTGGTATAATTTTAGAAACCCCCGCCGTAACAGTAATACACCCGGGAGATTGGACAATTGGGAAAAGCTCTGAAGGTAAAAAAGTTATAACTTATTCTCATTTAGCTAACTTGCCAAGGCCAACTGTTTTAATGCTTGAATCTTTAGGGGCTACAGATTCTAAAGAACCCGTCACTGAAGAAGAAATGTTAAATAACCTTTATAAATTGATAACAAAGGCTCCGGGCAGGACTATTATTGCCACTTTCTCATCCCAAATTGAAAGAATTAGACAAATATTAGAATATGCCACACAAACCAATAGAAAAGTCGCTCTAGATGGATTTTCAATGAAGTTAAATATAGAACTGGCGACAAAATTGGGTTATATTAAAATTCCTAAAGGAGTTATAATCACAACAGATAAAGCTCATAATTATCCCGATAACAAGGTTATTATAATTTGCACTGGCGCTCAGGGCGAAGAAATGGCGGCTCTGTCAAGAATTGTGGCTGGAAACCACAGGCATGTAAAAATTAAAAAAGAAGACACTGTCATTTTCTCGTCTTCTGTAATTCCTGGAAACGAAAGGACTGTCCAACGGCTAAAAGACAATCTTTACCGCCTTTCTGATAATGTTTACCATTCAGATATTATTGATGTGCACATATCTGGCCACGGCAACATAAACGGCATAAAACAAATGCTTGGAGAAATAAGACCAACTTATTTTATCCCTGTTTATGGCAATCACTATATGTTGAAAGAAAGCGCAAAAATAGCTTATGAAATGGGTTTCTTAAAAGATAAAGTGTTTGTTCCCAACAATGGCTCTGTTATAAACTTCACCCATTCGGCAAGCTCAGGGCAAGCAAGCGCGGAAATATTAAAAGAAACTGTCCCAGTAAATTATGTTTTTGTTGACGGATTAGGAGTTGGAGATGTTGGAGAAATTGTCTTAAGAGACCGCCAAATGCTGGCAAAAGACGGAATGTTTGTCATTATCGCCATCATAGACAGAAAAACGGGCAGAGTTAAGGGCTCCCCAGATATTATTTCCCGCGGCTTTGTATATTTAAGAGAATCAAAAGATTTATTATCCCAAACCCGTAAAAAAGTAATTGAAATCGTAGACAAAACAGCCGGCCATGGGGGCGCGGTTAACTGGCTGTATGTAAAAGACGAATTAAGGAATAAAATCGGCGACTTTTTACATACTAAAACAGAAAGAAGGCCAATAATACTGCCCGTGGTAATAGAGGTATAAAAATAATTAAAATTAAAACTATGAGAATTTTTAGCGGAATTAGGCCAACAGGCGATATACATATTGGAAATTATTTAGGAGCAATTAAGCAATGGATTAACCTTCAAGAAAAAAATGAATGCGTTTTTTGCATTGTGGACTTGCACGCTATTACCACGCCTTATAATCCAAAAGAGATGCAAAAAAATATTTTTGAGACTGCTATTATTTATTTAGCCGCAGGCGTGAATCCAGAAAAATCAATTATTTTTGTGCAGTCGCAGGTTAAAGAGCATGCTGAATTGGCTTGGCTCTTAAATACAATAACGCCAATGGGAGATCTTCAGAGAATGACTCAATTTAAAGAAAAAGCGAAAAAACACCCAAAATATATTAATGCCGGCTTATTTAATTATCCTGTTTTAATGGCCGCTGATATTCTTTTATACAATACCCAAGCTGTGCCGGTCGGCAAAGACCAAGAACAGCATGTAGAGTTGGCCAGAACAATTGCTAAAAAATTTAATCAAAAATTTGGCGAAACTTTTCCGGAGCCGAAATCAATACTCCCAAAAATGGGAGACAAGATAATGAGTTTAGTTGACCCTAAAAAGAAGATGTCAAAATCAGATGACCCAAAAAGCTATATTTCTTTATTTGACGCGCCAGAAGACATCCAAAAAAAAATAATATCGGCGACAACCGATTCCGGCAAAACTATAACTTATGAACCAATAAAAAAGCCGGGTATTTCTAATCTTTTAACTATTTATAGTTTGCTTGCCGACCAGCCCATCAAAGAAATTGAAAAAAAATTTAAAGGAAAGGGTTATGGAGATTTTAAAAAAGCGACTGCTAAAATAATAATAGATTATTTAGAGCCTTTCCGAAGAAAACAAAAAGAATTTTTATCAAGAGATGTTTACGTCAAAGAAATTTTAAACAAAGGCAAGGCAAGGGCTTTAACTATTGCCCAAACCACAATTCAGGAAACCCGTGAAAAAATGGGACTTACTTAAAATTTTTATTTTTTGATATAATATAAATGAGATACGGAAATAAGAATATTTAGAAAATTACAAAATTAAAATAAACATCTATGATAAACAACAACGATAAAATAGATTTAAGCAACGCGTTTAAAGATTCTAATGTGAAATCTCAAGACGAAGGCCAGTTGCCTGTCCAATCTTTCCCTCCCGGGACTCCAAAAATGATTCAATGGGTAATAAAACGTTCCGGCGGGCTGGTAAAAAGTGAGATTCAAGCGCAATACATTCTTTTGGGATTTGCTGGGCTAGCGATTATTATTTCGCTGTTTTTGGTTTTTGGAGGAAATAATGGCATAAAAATAAAAAATCAAGCGCCGATAGAAAACTTTGGGGAGGAGGCCGGTTCTCCAGCCGATATTACTCCTTAAAAATTGTATGGGACAGAATAAATACAAAAATAAAAAAAACAAACTTCTAACCGGATTTACCTTAGTTGAAATGCTGGTGGTCCTTGCTATTATTTCTCTTTTATCCAGCATTGTTTTTGTGGGCGTGCAAGGATTTAAGGCAAAAGCCAGAGACAGCCGGAGAATATCCGACTTGAACCAAATAAGACTAGCGTTAATTATGTACAATACCGCTTATAATAGCTGGATTGAAACTAACACTGACGATAGATGCGATGCGGGAAGTGGGGGGGGCGGCAATGGCTGGTTTAATTTTGATTATTCTGGCGCTCCCATCTCAATGGCTCAATGCCTTATTAACGCAGGAATTTTATCAACAGAAATTATTGACCCTAGCGGTGGCATAAGAGCCCCGAGTTTATATTTTTATATGAAATATACTTGTTCAGAATCAGGTCAAAGAGTAACATACATATATGCTAGATTAGAAGGCGGTGGAACAGGCGACTTGTGGACAAGTACTTGTTGTGCTTCTTGCGATACCAGCTACGGTATGAATTATTATGTAAAAGTTCAATAGTTATTTGGCTGTAATCAGTGCCCTAAGTTCTTTTTGCTTCTCTTCCAATAAATCTTTTGTGTCCGCTTCAATGGTTAATCTTAACAGGGGCTCTGTTTGCGAAACCCTTGCGTTAAACCACCAGTTGTTATATTCCACTGTGATTCCATCTAAATAATCCTGCTTTCCGTCAGCATATTTTTCTTTTATTTTATTGAGTATTTCTTCTTTATTCGCAATCTCAAAATTAATTTCAGAAGACTTGGCGTAAGGAGACAATTCCTGGGCTATTTCTGAAACTTTTTTGTGCTCCTCCGAAATTATTTGCAACAAAATTAAAAAACTAATCATTCCAGAATCCATAAAATAGTTATCTCTGAAACAATAATGCCCCGATGGCTCACCTCCCATAATTCCGTTATTTTCCAATAAACCGGCCCTCACATTAACAAAACCAATTTTGGTTCTAATTGGCTTGCCTCCCCATTTTTTAATAAGCTCTGGCGCGGCCTTTGAACAAATTGCATTGTAGGCTATAGCCGAACCTGGATTTTTTTGCAAAAAATATTTAGCTAAGAGCAAAAGAGCGACATCGGCTCTAACCAGCCATCCGTTTTCATCCACTAAAAAAATTCTATCTCCGTCGCCGTCAAAAATAAAACCAAAGTCCGCGCCTTCTTTTTCTATTTCTTTTTTAATTTGGTCTGTTGACCCGGCCAGCAAAGGATTCGGACTGTGATTTGGAAAATCGCCGTCTGGCTCATAATTTAAAAGAAATATTTTAGCCGGCAATTTGTCTCCTATTTTTGAAACAGCTAATCCGGCCACGCCATTTGAAGCGTCAACAGCCACCTTAAAATTTTTTATTTTTTCCAAATTAACAAAAGAAAGAATGTGTTTTACATAATCCGGCCATATGTCCTTTCGCTCTATGGCGCCCTTAGTAATATCATTCTTAAAATTTCCATCTTCTACTATAGCTCGCAAATCTTCTCCTCTAATCCAGTCAATATTATCACCATTTTTCTTAATCATCTTAAAACCGTTGTATTCTTTTGGATTATGGCTGGCTGTAATCATAATTCCCGCGTCAAAAGCATAAACGCCCACGCTGAAATAAAGACATTCTGTGGGAACTTGACCCAAATTATAAACATTGGCACCCTCTTCTGTAATGCCCTTCACAAGGCTCTTGAATAGCGCTGGTGATGAAAGACGGGCATCTTGTCCCACCGCCACTTTTTTAGCTCCCGTATATTTGACAAAACCTCTGCCGATTGCGCGAGCGGTTTCTTCATTCAATTCATTAGGATAAACTCCCCTTATGTCGTAAGATTTAAAAATTGTTGGATTAACCATAATTGCTCTTGCCTTATTAGAGGCTTGTAATTTATTTAAAATTATTATAGTATTATAACATAATTTAAGATATATGAAACCGTACGAATTAACGTATATAATCTCTTCGGAAATAACCGCCGAAGAAGCCGAGGCAAAAGCAAAAGATATTGAATCATTTATTCAAGAAAAAGAAGGAGTAATTCTTAAATCTGAAAAGCCGTCTCCTCGGACTTTGGCTTATCCTATAAAGAAACAGGGCTCTGGATTTTTTAGCGGTTTAGAGTTTCAATTAGAGCCGGAACATCTTGATGAATTAAAAGAAAAAATCCAAAAAGATGGCAAAATTATCCGCCATATTCTTATAATAAAAAAACCAGCAAAAATACAAAAAGAAAGAAGAACAAAAAAGAAACCATTAATATCCTCCGCGTCTATTGGAGACGTAGAAGAAGAAAAAGCATATTTGCCAGACAGACAAATAAATAAAAAGGTCGAATTAAAGGAAATTGAGAAAAAATTAGACGAAATTTTAAGCGAGTAAAAATGAATTTAAATAAAGCTTTTATTTTAGGAAACGTTACTCGTGATCCTGAGGTGCGCGCATTGCCTTCTGGACAATCTGTAACTAACTTCGGTATAGCCACAAACAGATTCTACACTGATAACACTGGTCAAAAAAAACAGGAGGCAGAATTTCATAATATTGTTTGTTTTGGGAAATTAGCTGATATTAGCTCAAGATATTTAAACAAGGGTTCGTTGGTTTTAATTGAAGGCAGAATAAAAACCGGGTCATGGCAAAATTCCTCAGGAGTGAAGCAATACAGAACAGAAATAATAGCCGAAGGTTTACAATTAGCCCCAAGATCAATGGGGGGAGCAGTAGCGGATAATTCTGCAAAAAAGATGTTTTCCAACCCAGCGCCGGAAATGCAAAACAATCCGCCAACTGGCGGAGATATACCAATAATTGAAGAAAACTATATTCTCCCTCAAGATGACGCCGAAGAGCCAAAAACCATTCCTTTTCAAGGAGACTCCGCCGAAGAAATTGATGTCCGCGATATTCCATTCTAATTCTAATTTAGAATATAAAAATAAGAATATTTTAGGAAAAATAATTCTATGTTTTGTTATTTTTGCCAAAAAAATATTGATGAAGTAGATTATAAAAATACAGAATTGCTGTCGAGTTTTATATCTGGTTTTTATAAAATAAAACCGAGAAAAAAAACCGGCCTTTGTATGCATCACCAAAAAAAGATTGCCACTGCAATCAAGCGCGCCAGACAAATAGGAATATTGCCCTATACTCCGAAATAACTAATTAAAACAACACCGGGTATTGCATTAATGCAATACCCGGTGTTGTTTTATATCCTTTTATTTTTGCTCCATTGCCAACTTTTTTATTTGTTTTGCCACCTCTGGATTTTCTTTCAAAAAAACTTTTACGGCTTCGTTCCCCTGACCCATTTTTTGGCCTTCAAAACTGAAGAAACTGCCTGATTGCTTTATTGCGCCGCATTGCAATCCGGCTCTAAAAATGTCTCCTGTTTTAGAAATTCCCTCGTTATAATAAATATCAAATTCAGCTGTGCGGAAGGGAGCGGCCACTTTATTTTTGACCACTTTAGCTTTTACTCTGTTTCCGATAATCTCATCGCCTGATTTTATCTGAGCCGTTCTGACTAAATTAATTCTAACGGAAGCATAAAATTTTAAGGCCAATCCTCCGGGCGTTGTTTCCGGATTGCCAAAAACCATACCAATTTTCATTCTGGTTTGGTTTAAAAATATAACCATTGTATTTGTTTTAGACACTATGCCAGAAAGCTTTCTGCAAGCTTGCGACATCATTCTGGCTTGAAGCCCCATGTGCTGGTCTCCTATTTCCCCCTCTATTTCAACTCTTGGAGTTAGAGCTGCCACAGAGTCAATAACTATTACATCAACTTTTTCTGACTTCACTAATGTTTCAACAATTTGCAGCGCTTGCTCTCCAGAATCGGGCTGAGATATTAAAAGATTATCAATATTAACTCCAATTCTTCTTGCATAATCCGGGTCCATAGCATGCTCTGCGTCAATAAAAGCGCCAACGCCTCCTTTTTTTTGAGCTTCAGCTAAAATATGCAGAGACAATGTGGTTTTACCAGAAGATTCTGTTCCATATATCTCTATTATCCTGCCCCTGGGCATTCCTTTGACCCCCAAAGCTAAATCCATAGCAATGGAACCTGTCGGAATAACATCAACATCAACGGCTGAAATATCTCTAAGGTTCATAATAGCTCCCTCTCCAAAACGTTCTTTTATTTCATTAACTACATTTTCTATGGCTTTAGTTTGTTTTTCTTTTTCGCCCTCCTCCTTTTTTGTTTTTGTCATTTTGTTTATTTTAAAATTTAATCTTGATATAACAATTTGTGATTTCAAATTTTACACTTTTTGCCATTCGCTATTCTTTAGTTCTTCTGATTCATCAAATCCGCTTGGCTCTTTTCCCGGACCGAATTGGATATCCGCTTTGCTTGCAAAAACATCTCTGGGTTTGGCTCCGTCAGCAGGGCCTACAAGCCCTTTTTCTTCTAACATATCAATAAGCCGAGCCGCTCTTGAATAGCCGATTCTTAAACGTCTTTGTAAAAATGAAGCTGATGCTTTTTTAGTTTCCAAAACGATGCGCTTCACATCTTCAAATAACGGATCGTCGTCTCCGCCAAAAAATACTTCTCCTTCTTTTGACTCTCTTTGTTCTAGGGTTTCTTTCAAACTTTGACTAAGAACAGATTGTGGCTCTTCTGCTTTTTTACCTTGTTCTGAAACAAAATCAGCTACTTTTTTAACCTCCTTTTCTGAAACATATGGACCCTGAATTCTTGTAATTTTAGAAGATTTAGCCGACATAAACAACATATCCCCGGCGCCCAATAATTTTTCAGCGCCGGCTGTGTCTAAAACTGTTCTTGAATCAACCTGTGAAGCAACCTGAAAAGTAACCCTTGAAGTAATATTGGCCTTAATTAACCCTGTAATAACTTCTACGGACGGCCTCTGGGTGGCTAATACTAAATGTATGCCAGTTGCCCTTGCCATCTGAGCTAATCTTACAATTCCCGCTTCTAGCTCCCTTCCTTTAGCCGCCATTAAATCTGCTAATTCATCAATAATCAAAACAATATAGGGAAGCTGCAGTTCAGATGCAATAACAGATTTATTTTGGTTATAAGTAGTAATGTTCCTGGCAGGAATTTCAGAAAATACTTCAAATCTCCTTTCCATTTCTTTTATCAACCACTGCAAAGCGCTCATCGTTTTTGTGGCGTCGTAAATTACCGGACACAATAGATGGGGCATATCATTATAATTTTGAAATTCCACTCTCTTTGGATCAACCATAATTATTCTTAAACTATCAGGGGTTGACTTATATAAAAGGCTCAAAATCAAACTGTTTAAAAATATCGTTTTGCCTGTTCCAGTAGCGCCGGCAATTAACATATGTGGCATTTCTGTTAAATCGGCATAAACCGGAGAACCAGAAACATTTCTGCCCAAAGCAACAAGCAAAGGAGTTAATGCATTTTGATAGTTTTGATGGGCAATCAAATTTCTTAAAGCGACCGTTGACCTTACTTTATTTGGCACTTCAATGCCCACTAAAGATTTGCCGGGTATAGGGGCTTCAATTCTAATCGGGTGAGCGGCTAAGGCTAATGCTAAATTATTAGATAATGTTGTAATCTTTGATAATTTTACGCCTTCGGCTGGTTTAAAGGCATATTGAGTAACAGTAGGTCCTACATTTACTTCCGCCATTTCAACGGGTATTCCAAAATTTTCCAACGTTTTTTTAATAAGTATTGAGTTCTCCTTTATGTTGCCCGAAGTTGGCGCTAATTCATTTTTTGAAAGCAAATCTAATGGAGGCAAAACGAAATCTCCCTTTGTTCCCACTGTTTTTTTTCTTCTAGTTTCTTCTTCCTCAGAAGCTTTAGCGGAGGAGGATTCTTTTTTAAATAAAGATATTCTCGGAGATACGGAAACAGATGATTCGGATTTTTCATCTTCTGTTCCTTTTATTTTAAAAGAAGCGTCTCCGCTTTTTTTCATTATTTGCGATATAAAAGACGGCCGTTTTTCCTCGTCTAATTTTTCCTTAGGCACCTCATTTCTAATAAATTGTAAAAATATAAAAATACCTATTAAAACAACAGCTCCAAATACGATATTAGCCACTAAAAGACCGAATCCTCCGATAAGCAATTTTGCTAATAAAAACCCCGTCCATCCTCCCTGTAATTTGATTAAATCTTGGCTGGCTAAAATACCCGAAATTCCAATAATGGTGACAATAATAGCCAAAAACATGGCTAATGTTTTTCCTTTTTTTCTTGATTTCAAAAATATTATTCCGCCTAAAAAGAAAAACAAAGGAAGTGTAAAAGTAGCTTGCCCTATTAAAAATTTTGAGATATTTATAAAAATCCTGCCGGCTGCGCCGGCTTTATTCCAAAACGAAAGACCAATAACAAGCGCGACTAAAAACATCAAAATCGCCTTAATCCATCTTTTGGTCCATTGAGCCAAAACAGGATTGCTATTCTTTGCTTTTATTTTAGTATTATTCTCTTTTTTTAAATTGTTATTTTTGGCCATTTTTGAATCTGTATTAAACTTGTTGTTTAATAATTTTCGTCGCGGAAATTGAGCGTTTGCGGGCGAAAAATCAGAAAATTGAGGAGGTTTATACTCTGTATAAGCCGACGAAATTTTATGATTTTGCAGACCAAGCGCTTAATTTGCAGCAGATTTGTTATTGAATAACAAGTTTATTATATTATTATAACGCTTCTTTTTATTTATTCAAGTAAACAAAAACGCCCCCGCTGAACGAGGGCGTTTTATTATTTCTTTTTAATAAATCCAGTGCCTACCGGAATGAGTTTTCCGATAATCACATTTTCTTTGAGACCGCGCAGTTTGTCTTCCTTGCCCTCAAGCGCCGCTTTAATTAAAACTCTGGATGTTTGCTGAAATGAGGCCGCTGACAAGAAGCTTTCTGACGCTAAAGCAACCTCAGAAATTCCCAATAATATTTGCGCTCCAATTGGAGGGTTTTTCTTTGCTTTTTTTAGTCTGTCAACCTCTTCTTGAAATACCCCTCCCTCAATAACCTCTCCTGTCACCCATAAACTATCTCCTTCTTCTCTTATTTTCATTCTGGAAAACATCTTCTGGATAATAACTTCAATATGTTTGTCGTGTATATCAACGCCTTGCGAAGAATAAATTTTCTGAACTTCTTTCAGAATATATTTTTGAGTTGCTTCCAACCCTGCTGATTTATACATTTTTTTCAAATCTAAATTTCCCCCGCAAAGAGCCTGATTTTCTTTAACCTCGTCTCCCTCTTTGACTAAAATAGCAATCCTGTTAGGAATTTTGTACTCAATCGCCGGCATTTTTTTAGCAGATTTGGAGACGGGTTCAATCTTTACAATTCTATTTCCCTCGTCAACTTTTATAACCTTGCCTTCGGCTAACGTCATTACTGCCTCCCCTTTTGGAGCCCTTGATTCAAAAATTTCTTCAATTCTTGGCAAACCCTGTGTAATATCACCGGTGCCGACTACTCCTCCTAAATGATGTGTTCTCAGTGTTAACTGTGTGCCTGGTTCTCCAATTGCTTGTGCGGCAACGACTCCGACCGCCTCTCCTAATTTTACTAAGCTGTTTCTGCCCAGATCCCAACCATAACAACTCTGGCAAATTCCTGATTTGTTTTTACAGCTTAAAGGAGAACGTACAACAACTCTTTCAATTTCGGCTTTACTAATTTCATCTGCCGTTTTCCAATCAATATATTCTCCTTTTTTAACAAAAATCTTTTGGTCTTTTACCACGTCCTCTAAACAATATCTTCCAACTATTTTAAAAACAAAATCCTGTTCTATTATTTCAGCGTCTTTTCTCCAAACAGTAATTCCTGTTTTGTCTCCACAATCATCTTCATTTACTATTACATCATGGCTTACGTCTATAAGACGCCTTGTTAAATATCCAGCCGAAGAAGTTCTTAAAGCAGTATCAGCGGTACCTTTTCTAGCCCCATGGGTAGAAATGAAATACTCTAAAACATTAAATCCCTCTGCAAAAGAAGACTTGATTGGCAGTTCAATGATATCACCGGCAGGATTATTAACCAAACCTTTCATTCCGGCCATCTGCACTGGTTGCGCCCAAGTTCCCCTGGCTCCAGCGTTAATAATAGATAACACTGGTCCATCTTCTGGCAAGGTGGTTTTTAACAAACTTTCAAGTTTTGTTTTAACTGACTGCCAAATTAAAATCTTCTGCGAAGTTTTTTCTTCGTGCGAAAGCAATCCTTTTTTAAAATGATTGTCAATCTCTTCTACTTCCCTTTCTGCGTCAAATATTAATTGCTTTTTTTCTTTTGGCACAATCAAATCATCCATGCCCCAGCTTACCCCAGACAGAGTACAATGTTCAAAGCCCAATACCTTAATTCTATCCAAAAACGCTACGGCCTCTTCGTTTGAATATTTTTCAACAATTTCTCTAACAAGCCCTTTCAACGCCTTGTTGTCTATTAATTTATTTACATATGAATGATTCTTCGGCAAACAGGCGTTTAAAATAATCCTGCCAACGCTTGTTTCTATTAATTCTATTTTACCTGATTTTGCCCGCCCGTCAGGTAGACGCGGATTCGGCACTCTGATTTTTTCGTTTAATTCTAAAAATTTATATTCATAAGCTGTAATAGCTTCTGAATCGCTGGAATATACTTTTAAGGTTTTGATGTCTACTGGCTCTTTCGGTTCTTTTATTTTTGTTAAAAAATAACATCCCAAAGCAATGTCCCTAAATGGCCCGATTACCGGCAATCCTGTAGCCGGCCTTAAAAGATTTAAAGAAGAAAGCATAATTTCTCTGGCTTCTTTTTGCGCCTCGTCTGAAAGAGGCAAATAAACTGCCATTTGGTCGCCGTCAAAATCCGCGTTAAACGCCTCGCAAGCAAATGGATGAAGTTTTATTGTCTCTCCTTCGGTCAAAACCGGCTGAAACGCCTGAATGCCAAGTCTGTGCAAAGTCGGCGCCCTGTTTAATAAAACTAATTTGCTTTTTACTATTTCCTCTAATATGGCCCAAACTTCAGGAATTTTTTCTTCAATCAGTCTAGCCGCTCCCCTAATATTATAGGCTAATTCTTTGTCTAAGATTTTCTTAATAACAAATGGTTTAAAAATTTCCAAAGCCAGCATTTTTGGCAAACCGCACTGAGCAAAATGAAGCTCAGGACCCACTGCAATAACCGATCTGCCAGAATAATCGACTCGCTTGCCTAAAAGATTTTGTCTAAATCTTCCCTGCTTTCCCGCCAATATCGCGGCTAAAGATTTTAATAGTCGTTTTCCTCCGGTTGTAGCGGTAGTTGTTACCCCTTTTCTCATTTCATTATCAATCAAAGCATCAACCGCTTCCTGCAACATTCTTTTTTCGTTTCTGACAATGACTGACGGCGCTGAAATTTCTAAAAGATATTTTAATCTATTATTTCTGTTTATAACTCTTCTATAAAGGTCGTTTAAATCAGAGGAAGCATATCTTCCGCCGTCTAATTGAACCATTGGCCTTAAATCTGGCGGCAATACGGGCAATACATCCATAAACATCCACTCGGGTCTGACGTTGGCTTTTAACATTCCCTGGAAAACTTTTAATCTTCTTAAAACTTTCTTTTTCAGGGCTGGAGGAGTTTCTTCGCTCTCTTTTATTAATTCGCTGATTGTCTTTTTCAAATCAACTTGACAAAAAAGATTTTTAACCGCTTCGGCTCCGGTTCCCGCTTCAAACATTTCTCCGTATTTTAAAGATAAATTATGATAAACAACTTCAGATAAAATTTGAAGTATTTTAATATCCAAAACTTCTTCTTTGGCTTTCTCTCTGGCTTGTTTTAATTCTTGTTTGGCAGCCTCTGTTTTTTCTTTTTTAACTTTTGTTTTATATTCCTGTTCAATAGCGTCTAAAACTCTATTTCTCGCCTCATCATCAACTTTAGTAATAATATACGAAGAAAAATAAATAACTTTTTCCAATTGCTGTGATGACCTATCTAAAACCAGGCCCATTCTTGACGGTACCCCTCTTAAAAACCAAATATGGGAAACAGGGGCCGCTAGTTTAATATGGCCCATTCTTTCTCTCCTTACAGAAGATTTAGTAACCTCTACTCCGCACCTGTCGCAAACTACACCCTTGTATCTTATTCTTTTATATTTCCCGCAAGCGCACTCGTAATCTTTTTCAGGTCCAAAAATTCTTTCGTCAAAAAGACCGTCCTTTTCCGACTTTTGGGTTCTGTAATTTATTGTTTCCGGCTTTATTATCTCGCCATGAGACCACGACAAAACTTCCTCGGGCGAGGCCAATTTTACTCTTATTGATTCTAGATCTACTACACGCATAGGTTTAAAAAGTTTAAAATTATTTTTTTTCGTCTCTTTCCTGGCGTAATTTTTCTTTAACTTCAACTGCCAAGCCAAGCGATTTTAATTCGGCAACCAAAAGATTAAACGAAGCAGGAATGTTTGGATTTCTTATCGGCTCTCCTTTTAATATGGCTTCGTAAGTTGCGGCTCTGCCCATAACGTCGTCGGACTTAATGGTCAACATTTCCTGCAAAGTATGAGCTACGCCATATCCTTCCAATGCCCAAACCTCCATTTCTCCAAACCTCTGGCCTCCAAACTGGGCTTTTCCGCCAAGCGGCTGTTGAGTAATTAAAGAGTATGGTCCAATTGATCTGGCGTGAACTTTATCATCAACCATATGAATAAGCTTCATTATATACATATAACCAACGGTAATTTTTCTTGGAAAAGGAAGGCCTGTCTTGCCGTCGTATAAGGTTACCTGACCCGATTCGGGAAGTCCGGCTTCTTTCAATTCTTTTTTAATATCTTCTTTATTGGCTCCTAATAACGATGGTGATATCGCTATATAATTTAATTTATGAGCTGCCCAGCCGAGATGAGTTTCTAAAATCTGGCCGATATTCATTCTTGACGGCACAGACAAAGGAGACAAGACTAAATCAATTGGAGTGCCGTCGGCTAAATATGGCATTTCTTCTTCTGCTAATATCTTGGAAACAACGCCTTTGTTTCCGTGTCTTCCCACTAATTTGTCTCCAACTTTTACTTTTCTTGTTTCGGCAATCTCAACTTGAATTTTTTTTATAACTCCGGGCTCTAATTTGTGCCCGAGGTCGCGTGAAAATATTTTTACATTAACTACTTTTCCTCTCTTGCCATGCTCCATTCTTAAAGAGCTGTCTTTAACATCTTTTACTTTTTCTCCAAAAATTGCCCTTAATAATCTTTCTTCTGGAGTTAACTCTGCCTCGCCTTTTGGAGAAATTTTTCCAACTAAAATATCGTTTGGACCTACTTCAGCCCCCACTCTTACTATTCCCTCTTCATCTAAATCCTTTAGCTTTTCCTCGCCAACATTGGAAATATCAGAAGTTGTAACTTCCGGTCCCAATTTTGTTTCTCTGACATCGCAAGTGAAATCTTCAATATGAATTGATGTAAACTCGTCTTCTTTCACTAATTTTTCTGAAATAGTGATAGAATCCTCAAACCCTCCGCCTCTTAATGGCAGAAAACAAACTAAAATATTTCTGCCTAAAGCCAGTCTGCCTTCAGAGATAGCGGCGCCGTCGGCTAAAACATCTCCTTTTTTAAATTCCTCTCCTTTTTGAACTATTGGTCTTTGATGAAAACAAGAATATTGGTTAGTTCTTATAAATGTTTGAAGTTCATAGTTTTCCTCAACTTTTTTAGACCCCTGGTCATACAACGCCTTAATATGTTGAGAATCCACTTCTTTAACTACGCCCGGATATTTTGCCAATATTACTTGGCCAGAATCATGAGCAACATTTCTCTCAACGCCAGTGCCGACTAAGGGAGCTTGCGGTTTTAATAACGGAACCGACTGACGTTGCATGTTAGACCCCATAAGGGCTCTTGAGGCGTCGTCATTTTGCAAGAATGGAATCAAAGAAGCCGCGACAGAAAGAAACTGCTTTGAAGAAACATCAGCGTAGTCCACTTTAGAAATTTCGGTTTCGGCCGGCTCTCCTTTTACCCTCGCCTCAACTTTGTCTGGCGGGACTTCAGGAAGTATCTTTCCATTTTCATCTAATGGAACTGAAGCAGTAATAATAACAAACCTTTCTTCTTCCTGCGCTGAAAGGTAATGAACTTCGTCTGTTATTTTTCCATTTTTTACTTTAAAATATGGTGTTTCAATGAATCCATACGGATTTACTCTGGCAAAAGAAGCCAAATGGCCCACTAACCCAACATTGGGTCCTTCTGGCGTTTCAATAGGACAAATTCTCCCATAATGAGATGGTTGCACATCCCTTACTTCAAAACCAGCCCTCTCTCTTGTCAATCCGCCTGGTCCCGTGGTGGTCAGTCGCCTTTTGTGCTCTAATTCTGCCAAAGGGTTTTCATTATCCATAAACTGGGAAAATTGAGAAGAAGTATAAAATTCTTTGATTACTGCCATTAACGGTCTTGGGTTTATAAGCTGAATTGGGGTTATAGTAAGCGGGTCTAATGTAGACATTTTGTCTTTAATTATTCTTTCCATTCTCATCATTCCCACTCTTAGCCGGTTTTGCAAAAGTTCAGATAATGTTCTCACCCTTCTGTTTCCTAAATGATCAACCTGATCGGGTTTAGCGTCGGGATTGTTGTTCAAACGAATTACTTCTTTTACAACCTCAATAATGTCGGATAATTTTAAAATCCGATCGTCTTTTGAGACATCTTTGTCTTTCTTGACTGGAGCCAAATTTGGAAGCCGTTGCCACGTTTTCCATCTGCCAACTTTTGACAAGTCATACCTGTCAAAATTAAAAAACATATTAAAAATTAAATCCTGGGCAGTATCGGGAGTAACCAAATCTCCTGGCCTTAGACGTCTATAAATTTCCACTAAGGCTTCTTTTTGGTCTTTGCAGGTGTCTCTTTTTAGGGTTTCCTTAATATATTGTATTTCTCCTTTATCTAAATCTTTAAATTCTTTTTCAACTTTTTCTATAGTATCTAGACCTAAAGCTAAAAGTAGGGTGGTTGCGGGCACCTTTCTCTTGCGATTTATTTTAACTCCAATAAAACCAGACTCTTCGGTTTCAAATTCTAACCAGGCTCCTCTGTTTGGAATAATTTTTGCCCCAAAATAATTTTTTCCGCGAAACGACCTTGCTGTAAAAAATGCACCGGGGGAACGAATAAGCTGCGAAACAACAACTCTTTCTACTCCGTTTACAACAAAAGTTCCTCTTTCTGTCATTAGGGGAAAATCGGCAATAAAAACTTCCTGCTCTTTTACTTCTTTAGTTCTACGATTGACTAACCTAACCTTAACTCTTAAAGCGGCTTCCAGGCTATCATTGTTTTTTTTCGCCTCCAAACCATTTTTATAGTTTGGCCTGCCTAATTTATAATCCAAAAACCAAAGTTCAAATTCTTTTTCCGTGTAATCAATAATCGGAGAAATTTCAGAAAGAAGTTCTTTGACTCTTACCTTCCAAAAATCCTCCCATGTTTCCCTTTGCATCGTTAAGAGATGAGGCATAGAAAAAGAGAGTTTGGATTTTGAAAAGTTTTTTACTTTATGAATAGTCCCTGTCATAAACAAAAAATATTAAAAAATAAATAATAGAGACAGCAAAAAATTACTTATTATTCTATAACGATAAAAAACCCTAAACATACTTAGGGTATTTCCCCCGCCCTCTTTTTCTATGATATATTTTTGGACAAACAATTAGGCAGGGGTATTCAATTTTAACTAGAGTAAAATGGCCACTTCTTTTTTATATATAAATCAATCTTATTCTATCTTGACATTTATGTCAAGAGTCGAAACAGGGTCGAAACAGAAAAGCAATGGCACGGACAACAATTTTTGCGTTTCGACTAAAATATCATTTTTATTTATTTCAAATTTGATGGGAGAACTACATTTTCACAATCCTCTGCTTTTTGGCATTGATTATTCGCCTTGCCAAGAGCCCTCGCACAAACCCAATTTACTGTACTGCCCGGTAGAGGAGCAATAGGCAAACAAACGGTATAGGTATGGTTGATCTCACAATCAGAATTTGTAGAACATTCATTGGTTCCAAAACCACTATTTGAAGTGCATACAAAGCCACGCCCGCTGTTTTCACAAGTATTATATTTCTTTTCTGCGCAATCGCTATCATTAACGCAGTCACTAAGCGCCACTCCGCCTTCTACATAACATTTGTCTTTAAAACAAAGAGCGTGCTTATAAACGTAACAATCATTATTATTATTACATTGTCTACTAGACGTAAGAGCGGGAACACATGTATACTTTATATAAGTTTTTCCATCGGGTCCTTTATTTTCTTCTTTAGAACAATAGGACCCTCCTGTTTTTGGTACTGGTATAGGAGATCCCACCTTAGATGAGGAACTCGATTGAGAGGTTGTAGGGGGCTTAAAGATCGGTCCAAGCACTTTAGAGAAAAAATCAGATAATCCGGCATTAAGAGAAACTGAGTTAGTTTTATTAACGCTTACAAAAAAGACTGCAATTAATAATAATAAAATCACAGATAGCACGGGTAGAATAAATTTTCTATTAATTTTTTGATTCATAAAATTTTTAATTTAATTTTAACTATTAACTTATAATACCCCCCCCTCGCACATTTCTACAATACCGTGTCAATTGTTTCCTGTGGATAACTTAAACCAAAGGATAATTTAAACCAAAAAAACCCAACCAAATATTGAGTTTAAAATACAATAACTTAAATTGGTAATATTGGTAATAAGTGTGCGTACGCACAATTATTGCTAATTCCTTTATAAACGGGCCATCACTCAAACAAGGAGGAATTTTTATATTTTATAAACGTCTTTAATCCTTTTTAGCAGCCGTTCGTCCTCTATTCTCTCTGCAGTAAAAAAATGAATCTGCTTATCATCAAAACCGAAAAAATCTTTTAGAATCTGAATTTGTTTTCTGCAATTAAAAGGATGAAGCCACACGCTTTTCTGCGATGAGTAAAATCCCAACTCTTTTAATTTTCGCCTAAAAGCATTTCTTTTGATTCTTTGGGTGTCTGGAATATCAAAAGCCACAACCCTGATTTTTCCATCCCATTTTTTAGGTTCTTCAACTTTAAGCTCCAAAATTTGGTATCTTTTCATCATCTTGGCTCCCTTTTGGGTTGGCGCGACAGTAATGTCGTGCCCATCTTTTTCTACTATAATATAGCCTTTCTTTTTTAAATAATAGAACGCATTATCAAGTTTCTTCCCGTATTTTGATTTATATTCTAAATCCTTAACTACAAGTTTTGCCAGCTTATAAAGAAAAAATGGCGAAGTGGCAGCAACAGACACTGCTCCTGCTAAAACTAAATATCCCAATATTTTTCTCGAGGCATCTGCTTTCATTAATTTTATTATATCATGTGTTTGGTAATAAGTGTGCGTACGCATCATTATTACTAATATCAAAAACGTCGTACATTTTATCTTCTTGTTTTGATGCTTTGTAAAATTACAATCGATATAAATAATCATCTTGAAAAAAGATGGAGATATTCGCTTGGCCAAAGCCTGGAAAATAGTGTTTTATCGCTTTTACAAGAAACCATTATGGCAAAAAATGCGCCCAAACCCTTAAAGGCAGCATATTTGATTAAAGCATCCAGCCGCTTGGAAACATCTATCCTCAAACTAAGATTATTTTTAGAGCTTGAAATAGCGAATGAAACAAAAATATTCCAAACGCAAGCAAAACTTGCCGAAGCGGGCAGAATGCTCGGAGGATGGCTAAAATCCGTTAATTCGTAATCATAAACTCTCACCGCGGGGCGAACGCCGCAATTGTCATTGCGATTGTCAGGATTGTTCCTGTCAACGTTGGCCTGGCGATTGTCGCGGTTCCAGTAGGCGTTCGGCGCATTGCCCGAAGAGGGAAAATATGCTCCTATCTGATAAGAGATGCTGCCGTTGCCCCTATAATCGTCAATAACTTGATCTGTTTCTTCTAAATGTAAAATTGCATATGTAAGCTGCTCTTCTGGCGTCATCCCCGACTCGCCATTATACGCCGGCTCTTTGTTTAGAGCTTTAAGATATTCTGCGGGGCTTGGGATGTTTTCGCCTCGCTTAATATATTTCTTAATTGAGCTCCCGCCCGTGTCTATTTGCGTTCTGCCGCCTTTTGTTTTTGCGCCTCCTTCTCTTGGAATGTTTGACATGTCCTCAATTAAAAGCACTTGCCAGCCGCCTTGTTTCTCAAGAATTTCCTGTTTTGTTTTGCCTTTATGATTTTTAGAAAATTCTTTTGGATTGTATACAAGCTCGCCAGTCGCATCGGCATTGTTATACCCATCCCATTTCCAAAGGGGCTGGCTTTCGTTTAATTCCAACGGCGTTGGAGGATCTCCCGAATCCTTTTTTGTTGCAAATAATTTCCCCCTTTGGCTGTGATCTAATATTCTTTGTTTATACGCCTCAATTAAGTCGTCCAACTTCATCCCAAACGGCACCAACAGTAATCTTGTAAAACCTTGCTCTTGTTTTCTTTCAACTAATTCTTTGTTTGCCTCCATTCTTTTGGCCACTTCTTCTGGGGCAGGCAAAGGATATTCTTTACCATCTATTCCCTCTATTCCCTCTATTCCAAGCTTACCCGACTCCAGTTTACGCAAAAGGCCTGCTTTCTCTAAAACTTCCACTTGACTTTCGTATTGTTCTTGTAAAGATGGGGGCAACTCTTGAGGCGAATATAACTTTTCTATTTCCTTATATAATCTGGTTAATTCATCGTAATCCTCCGCCGTTTTTGCGCTGATGCGTAAATTTTTAGCCTGCTTTGCAAACTCCTGAGCTTGTTCGTTGACTTCTGCAGAAAATTCAGCAGGCGACTCTGCGCCCACAATTTCTGTTGCTTCTATAATTTCCGATTCTGATAATTCTGGTTTGCGTTTTGCCGTATTTTTTATAAATTTTAATAATATTGTTATTTTAAACTATTAACTTCTTGCAACGCCCTAACTTCTCTTATAAAAAATTTTACGACCTCTTGCCATTCGACCTTTTTTATCATTTTAATTCCAGCTTGTTTCTCGGCATCTTCAAAATAAAGCAGGCTTTTCAAAATGTGAATTTTGTTTTGCTTTAGGGTGTTAAATTTTTTATCATACAATTCCAAACATTCCTTAAGTGTAAGTTTTTTTTCAATTTTAATAATAAAATAAAGATCAATAAAATCTTTTTTTGCGCCACGGTCAGAAATGGCGGCAATTTTCATTGCAGCTATATCTTTTATGTCGGAGATATCAACACCCATAAAACTTTGGGTAACAAAAAGCAAGGGATAAGTATAATAAAACAAACTAAAACGCGATCCACCCATATCTCCTAAAATTGTTCCCCAATCCTGTCTTTCTAATTTAAATTCAGGCATCAGTTCTTTTATTCTTTGAGTTAAAATAACGGCATCAAATTTGTTAGTGGTAAAAAAGTCAAAATCAAAAGACAGCCGATGGCCAATTTGTAAAGCCAAGCCAGTTCCGCCGGCCATATATGCATTTTTCAAAATTCCGCTTTTTCCTAATATGGCCAAAGCATTTTTCGCATTTTCCGATAAGACGGCTTCAAACATAAAATTTTATTTTTTGGCACTTTAAGTATATGCGCCCAAAAATTCACGCCCTTATAAGAAATATCCCTACTACTTGAAAGGACATGCTTTATTAAAGATAGTTTATAGTTTTTGAACATCCATTTTATATCGTTTTCGTCTCCAAGGTTTAAAATTCGCTCAATAATATATTGGGCATTTTTCTTGACGTCTATGTTTTTGGGATCCGTGTCCCAAAATAATGATGGCCTAAATTTCATTTTCATACTTAATTATAGCAAAAATCTCAATATTTTTCAATTTTAAAATAAAAAAATAAAAAAAGACAAGGCTCAAATATCAAGATTTTTAAATCCTCACCGCGCCACTAAGTTTTTGCTTCAAAATAGTTTTTCAGAGACCGTTTAAGATAATTGTATCCCCAGCCAGTTTTTAAAAATTTCTCTTTTACAATGGCATCATACTTGTTTTGATGCGCCTCATAGTAAATTATCTTAAACGGCTTGCGGGGGTTTGTCGATTTAACTTGTCCATCATTATGTTTTTTAAATCTTTCAGCCAGGTTGTCTGTATAACCAATATATAATTTTTTATCTTTCAGACTTTGCAAAACATAAACAAAAAACATAATGATGAAGCAAAAATTTAGAGGCGCACCGCGGGGCGAACGCCGCAATAGTCATTGCGATAGTCAGGATCGTTCCTGACAATGCTGGCCCGGCGATTGCCGCGGTCCCAGTAGGCGTGCGGCGCACTGCCCGAAGAAGGAAAATACGCTCCTATCTGATAAGAAATGCTGCCGTTACCCTGCCAATCATCCACAACTTCATCGGTCTCCTTTAAGTGAGTTATTGCGTATATGATATGCTCTTCCGGAGTCATCCCCGACTCGCCATTATACGCCGGCTCTTTGTTTAGAGCTTTAAGATATTCTGCGGGGCTTGGGATGTTTTCGCCTCGCTTAATATATTTCTTAATTGAGCTCCCGCCCGTGTCTATTTGCGTTCTGCCGCCTTTTGTTTTTGCGCCTCCTTCTCTTGGAATGTTTGACATGTCCTCAATTAAAAGCACTTGCCAGCCGCCTTGTTTCTCAAGAATTTCCTGTTTTGTTTTGCCTTTATGATTTTTAGAAAATTCTTTTGGATTGTATACAAGCTCGCCAGTCGCATCGGCATTGTTATACCCATCCCATTTCCAAAGGGGCTGGCTTTCGTTTAATTCCAACGGCGTTGGAGGATCTCCCGAATCCTTTTTTGTTGCAAATAATTTCCCCCTTTGGCTGTGATCTAATATTCTTTGTTTATACGCCTCAATTAAGTCGTCCAACTTCATCCCAAACGGCACCAACAACAATTTTGTAAAACCTTGCTCTTGCTTTCTTTCAACTAATTCTTTTTTGGCCTCTATCCTTTCAACTATCTCTGCCTGTGTGGGTATTGCATACTCTTTGCCGTCAATGCCCTCTATTCCAAGCTGACCCGACTCCAGCTTACGCAAAAGGCCGGCTTTCTCTAAAACTTCCACTTGCCTTTCATATTGTTCTTGCAAAGATGATTCCAATTCAGCGCTTGACTCTACTAATTTTAATCTTTCTTTTATTTCATCTGGCACCTTAGGATTTTTGAATAAAGATTCCCGCGCTTTTTCAGCTCTTTTGCGAACTTCCTGCAATGTCTCCGGCCCTTCGCCCTTCAAAGATTCTTCTTCCTTTGGTCCTCTCTCTAAGCCCTTGCGCTTAGATTCCGTCACTGGCGGTTTCCACGCTGCTTGATTTAACATTTCTCTTATTTTTTTTCTATCGGCTTCAGAGCTATACATTCCAACAACGCAGGTTTCAAAGGCATTGTTTACGGTTTCGTTAATATCGCCTTTGTAAAAACGAGCGATATATTCTAAAATAGTATTTTCCAATCTTGGATTTATGCTAAGCTCTTGTTTTTGACCTTTGGCCATTTCTTTTTTTGCGCCGGATGATTTTGATTGTAATACTTCAAATATGCTTACCATCTCTCTCCGCCAATTGATCATCCCGGGTACGCCAGCCAACGTTCGCACTTCTCCCCGCGCAAACTCTGGCGTTTTATACTCTCCGCTTTTTGGACTCAATTCTTCCCCACTGGGCACATTCATGCGGAATTCCGATGCCGGCAGATTAATTTCTACATTTTCTCCAATCATTCCAGCCAAACGTTTATTTCTTTCCTCGCTTGTATATTCAGGGGGCAATTTTTTAAAAACCCACCTACCGAATGTTTCAGTTGGCAAAGGATTTCTTCCTTCGTAAGTGTGTCCCCCTTCAAATCCGGGCGGATTTTGCGCCGCTATCAAGCGAAAATCCGGATGAACTTTTACTGTTTTGCTTTTATTCAAAGGATTTACAATTTCCTTGCGGCCATTAAGAATTGCGTCTATGACAGGATTAACAATTTCATGCAGCCTGCTTTGACGATTATATTCGTCTAAAAAAGCTATTCCGCCATGCTCTATGGCATCCATTAACCGCCCATTATACCATTCAAATTTTTCATGCCCATGTTCATCGGTTTCAGGTTCTTTGCCACCCATCACATCCTCAACAGCAGTTTCTCTTCCAAAATTCACTTTGCAGTAATTCATGCTTAAAAGTTTGCAAATATATGCTATTGTGGTTGTTTTATTATAAACACCGGTGCCGCCCTCAAACAGGATTGGCTTGTTCAAAAGCAAAGCAGTTGCCGCTTCACGCATAAATTGGTAATGGCCCTCTATAAAAGTATATTCCTCTTTAAATTCCTCTATCCCGGGAACCAGTCGTCCCCCACTTGCTTTTGGCACTTCAACGCCCAAAAAAGAAACCGAATTTTCTTTTTCGATTATATATGGCTCTTTATGGATAGCTTTTATATCCTGAGCTTCCTCTACCGGAATTTCTCCGCCTGTAGGTTCTTCAAATTTTCGTCCCTCTGGATTCATTATTTTATAGAGATTGAATAATATTTATGTATTCAAAAAGACGCGGGTAGCTTTGCTCTATCTGTTTTCGAGTCATAATTACAACAAAAGAAGTTTTAGATGGGTCCCAATTTGCCGTCTTCAATCCTGTGTTATTTTTTCTGTCCGCCAAGCTGACAATTCCGGCGTCAAATTCGGCAATAATTTCCAAAACCAACCCATCCAATTTTTTATTTTTTTCTATGTAAAAAATTTTATCTTTGCCAGACGATAATGCATCCATAACTTGGATGTAATCAGTGCACTCTTTATAGCCCGAATTCACTAAGGTTTTTTTAGCTTTAGTAATCCTTACTTTTGGATCTGTTTTTCCCTCTGCAACTAAAAGTCCAACCTTTAAAAAGACGTTAGATAGATTGGCTAATTTGTCAGTCCTCTCTTTAATTGCTGTTTGCATAGAAGTAATTAATTTATTCTAAATTAAATCTCAATATTTTTCAATGATTTCTCTCAAAAGCCCGCCAAAAGTTTCCGCCATCTCTTTAGTTGAAACGCCAGCAATATTATTCTCATAATATTTTTTTACCGCATTTGACATTAATCCTATGCCAATAAGCTTTTGATTTGTGTTCCCCGTCACCTCTGTAACTGCTTCCTTAAGCTCGCGGCTAAGCTGAGCAGAACTCTTATAATTTGTCTCGGGCAAGCCGTCGGAAAGAACTACAAGAAATTTATTTTTTGCAGTCTGCTCCGCCAAAAGCTTCGATGCTTCAAGCAAGGCAACTCCATCATCGTTATCTCTCGGATTGTTATGGCCGTCTGGGTTTGATCCATAAACTTCCAATATCATTCCGTTCAACTTATTTTGCATCGGCTCATCAAGACGCTCTTGAAACGATTTAAATTCCAACAAAACATCCTGAAAACCTACAATCTCAAAATTAATTCCAAGATTATTTAAAGTTTCAGCCAAAACAACTGTTGACCTAAACGTTTCCTGAATTTTATTGTTATCCCCCATAGAGCCGGACAAATCAACCAAAAGAGTAATGGCATAATCCATCTCTTCGCTTTCGCTTGTTTTCTGTTCTCTCGCCTCAGTTTTAAAAAGAGGTATTCCGGCGACTTTTTCTCTAATTCTTTGGCGGATATTCCAGCGTCGGCCTGAACGATATCCAGTCTCATATTTTTCAATTTTTCTTTTTGCAAAAACATCTCGCAGGTCCGCAGTTAAAGCATCTATTAGTTCAGAAGTTTCAATTAATGCCTCTTGGTAGGGGCTTTTCTCTCCAGCCTCAAACACTGATTCTATTTTTCTACGGAGCTGTTCTATCTCTCTCTTGCTGGCCTTTTCTGATTTACTCCAGCTTTCTTCGTCTTTAGACGCTTCTGTTTTTGATTCTGTTAGTTCTTCTGACTTGCCCGTTTCTTCCTCTGGGTTTTTGCATAACTTACCCTGCAAGTCTTCATTTACTGATTTTTCAAATTCTTTCAGCGCGGCTTTGGCTTTCTCCTCTAAATCCTCCCGCTCCTCTTCTGGCAAAGAATCAACATATTCACTAATTTTTTGTTTAAGACCCTCTGACAATTTGGAAATGTCAATTGGCTTTTGACCCGGCTTTTGCTGTTCTGAATCTTGTGACTCCTGGTCTTGTTGAGGCTGTCCTTGTTCGGCTTGTTCTTCAGATTCTTTTAACGCTTCTTTTATGGCATCGCTAAGCGCTTTATCTAATTCTTTCTGCTCTTCTGGGGTAAGTTTATCCTGTAAATCCTGAGGAATTTGACCGCCCGCTTGTTTTTCCCTTTGCATTTCTTTCATAGATTCCTGCGTTTCTTGGTCTTTCATATCTTCATCAACTAATTTTTTAAATTCAGGCCATATTTCATCTCTATTTATTTCGTAAGAAAGTTTTGCGTAAGCAATTATATTCTTCTCGCCTTTTTTAGCGTCATCTGCCTCTTCTCTGGACGGATATCTCCACCATGAATCCTGCGCAGATTTTAACGTTTTTTCAACTACATTTCTAACATCTTCGGGCAAGTCAGTTGAAATATCAAATGGCTGGCCCTGCGATTCTTTGTGCCATTGTTTTATAAGTTCAAATCCGGCCTGTACAAAGCGCGGCATTTCCCCTAATTTCTTGCTCGCCGCATCCTCTGTCTTGGCCTCAAAATCTAATTGTTGTTCGTAAGCCAACTCCATCTGCTCTTTAAATTTGTGGTAACTTTCGGCCACAAAATTATTGTCTCGAGAAGCCTCAACAACATTCATCATAAAAGAAAAACCGGGCTGCGCCCATTCTTCTTGAGGAATAAAATCCGCCCTTGAAATTCTTCTGTGCCCCGCCTCATGAGATATCACAAAACGCAAATAATCCATTGGTTTTTCCAATAAATCCTTAGGATCTACTCTTATTTTGTTTTCCTTAAAATCCCAGTGCCATCCTGCGCCTGGTTGGTTTAACTCGACAGGTATGTTAAAATCCTTGCCAATAAAATATGCAAGCGATGACAAAATTTGTCTTTTATTTTCAATCTCTGTCAATTGTTCGGGCGTGAAGTTGACCTCGCTTTCTTTCTCGTTCGCTACCATTTCTTCCTGGATTGGCAAAGTCATTTCCTCGTCCTTTTTTTCAGATGGCTCTTTTTCCATGTTTAATTTAATTGAATAACTAAAAATCCTTTTTCTTTGATTTCCTGCTCCTGGCCGAAGTCATCAAGTTTGAATTTTAAGAGGAAGCTGACTTTTTTCTCAATGGTTCTGCCGGTATATTCCTTTGTTTTAGAATCCCACTCTTCCAACAAAAGCATATCTCCTTCCGCAATATCAAAATCCGCAAGCCTTAATTCAAACTTCTTTTTTCCGGAAGACACAAGCTCAAAATACTCCTGCCATATTTTCTTTTTTATTACTGCCATAGTTTTGTTGGTTAATTATTTTATTCTACTATTTTTTAAACAAAAATGCAACGCCGAGCTTGCGCAATCTTTTAAGGATTATCCTTTCGCTTTTATTGATTGCAGTATGCCAAGGCCAACAAATGTGCCAATTAATCCCGAGCCCCCGTAGCTCACCAAGGGAAGATAAATGCCAACAACCGGGAGCATTGAAAGATTCATTCCTATATTAATAACAAACTGGGCTATCAAAACAATAGCAAAGCCAGAAGCAAAAAGCCGGGGAAAATTAGTTTGAGAATCTATTGCAATTTTTAGTATCCGCCAAATTAAATTTATATACAGTAAAAAAAGGACAGATATCCCCAAAAAACCCCACTCCTCCGCTATAACAGAAAAAACAAAGTCGGTGTGCGGCTCCGGCAGAAATCCATATTGCACTTGGGACCCTTTGCCAACTCCTTGACCCAAGAACATTCCAGACCCTATGGCGATTTTAGATTGTGTCTGACTCCAAGATCCCCCCAGGGGATCATAAAGAAATACAAAAGATAAAACCCGGTCTTTTTGATAATCTTTTAATAGAAAATTCCAAGCGAAACCGACTACTATTAAAAAACATAAAGATAAAATTAAAAAGTGTTTAATTTTAATTCCAGAGATAAGCAAGACGCCGAGCCACATTGCGAGCAATATCATAGTTCCGCCCAAATCCGGCTTTAAAAAAATCAAAAAACTGGGCAAGAAAACATAAACACCGGAAAAAATAATGTGCCTGAACTTATACATTTCAACATGCCTCATTGAAAAATATTTGGCTAATAAAATTATTAAAACCAATTTGGTCGGCTCAATCGGGTCAAAAGAAAAAAGACCTATTTTATACCACCCCTTAGTTCCCCTTATTTCTGGAGCAAAAAAGAACAAGCCCAACAATAAAAGGAGGCATACAAAATAGAGCGCTAAAATTAAGTAAGAATTATTTCGTAAAACCCTATAGTCAAAAAAACTAATAAAAAGCATCAAGGCGAAGCCAACTACAAAAAAAACAACTTGTTTTTCAAAATTTAAAAAATCATCTTTGGGCAAAGAAGAGCTATAGATTGATGCCAACCCAAAACCGGCAATTAAAACCGCTGAAATTATCAACCACCAATCTAATTTTTTAAAATGAGAAAAAAATGTCATTTTTAAAAATTAATCATTTTTAAAAATTCTTTTTCATTTATTATTTTCACGCTGAGTTTTTTGGCTTTGTCGGCTTTTGAGCCGGGCTCTGACCCCGCTATAACATAATCTGTTTTTGAAGACACGGATTCTGATATATCTCCGCCAAGTTCTCTAATTTTCGCCCGAGCTTCATCTCTTGACATTGATTCTAAGCTTCCTGTTAAAACAATTTTTTTTCCTTTCAATTTTTGCTTGCCCGCCGAAGCTTTAGAGAAGGCGGGGCTAGTTATTTTTACCTTTTCTTCTAATTTATCTAAAAACTTTAAATTATTTTTATCTTGGAACCAGTCGTAAACTGATTTTGCCACAACTGGCCCTATATTTAAAATAGAATCAAAATCTTCTAACTTGGCCTCTCTTAATTTTTTTACGGAACCAAAATTATTTGCCAAATCAATTGCTGTTTCTTCGCCGATATTTCTTGCGCCCAAAGCATAAATAAACCTCGCCAAGTTTATTTCTTTTTTTCCTGCAATTGATTTTATTAAATTTTCAGCTGATTTTTCTCCGAATCTTTCTAAATGAGAAATGTCTCCTTCTTTTAATTCAAATAAATCGCTTGGGTCCTGAACCAACCCCTCGTCTAATAATCTGTCAATAATTTTTGGCCCCAAGCCATCAATATTGAAAGCGAGGCGGGAAACAAAATGGTAAAAATTTCTTCTTTGTCTTGCAAAACATTTTGGATTTGAGCACCGCCACAAAACTTCTGTTTCCGGCTTTACTAATTTTGTTTGGCAAGACGGACATTTTTCCGGCATCTTAAAATTTTTTTCGTGTCCAGTTCTTAATTCTGGTAAAACTTTAACAATATTCGGAATTACATCTCCCGCCCTTCCCACTATAACAGTGTCTCCTATTTTTAATCCCAAACGTTTAATTTCATCTTCGTTGTGCAAGGTGGCGCGAGTAATTGTAATGCCAGTTACTTGCACTGGCTCTAAAATTGCCACAGGAGTCATAGCCCCTGTTCTGCCTACCTGCACTTTGATGTCTAAAACTTTTGTATGAGCTTGAGTTTGAGGAAATTTAAAAGCAATAGCTCCTCTTGGCGCTTTGCCAACTACTCCAAGTTTTTCAAAAATTTTATTATTGTTTATAAGCGCCACAACTCCGTCAATTTCATAATCAAGATTTTCTCTGGCCTTTGTCCAATGATTATGAAATAAAAAAATATCTTCAATGGTTTTACAATATTTATTATTTTTATTTATTTTAAATCCGAGCGCTTTTAAAATTTTATGTTTTTCCTCATGGGTAATTTGTCCAAAATCTGAGAGCAAATCATAAGCAAAAAAATCCAAATGCCTTTGGGCTGTAATTTTTGGGTCTAACTGACGAACTGAACCGGCGGCTATGTTTCTGGGATTGGCATATAAAGACAACCCTTTTTCTTTTTGTATTTTATTAATTTTTTCAAATTCTTTTTTTGTAATAAAAACTTCTCCCCTGACAATTATTTCTCTTTTGGGGCGCCCCTTGGGTCGTATTCTCAGAGGAATGGCCTCAATCGTCTTTAAATTTTGAGTAATATCTTCTCCTGTTATTCCGTCTCCTCTGGTTGCTCCTGTTTTTAAAACTCCTTCTTCGTATATTAATTCAATTGCCAAACCATCAATTTTCAGTTCGCAATAATAATCCAGCGCTCCTTTTTCTTTTTCCGGCAATAATTTCATAAACCTTTCCTGCCAATGTTGCACATCCTCTTTTGAAAAACCGTCATTAAAAGAAAGCATCCTTTGCGGACGCTTTACTTTTTTAAACTCTTTTAAGGGTTTCCCGCCAACTCTTTGCGTCGGCGAATCTTCAGTTATCAGCTCGGGATAAATTTGTTCTAAATCAAAAAGCTCTTTTTTCAAAGAGTCTAAAGCGGCGTCTGAAATCTCTTGCTTGTCTAAAGCGTGATAGAAATACCTGTGATGGTTTATAACCGCCTTAAGCTTTTCTATTCTTTTTTTGGCTTCTTGTTTATCCATCATGTTATCTGTTTATGATTTTCAATTGAACTTTTCTTAAAACATCTTTATATTTGCCTCTTATATCAATGTTTGTCTTAAAAACATTGTCATCTATATCACCCATAGTAGTAACTATTGCTATTGCTTCATATGTCTTGCCGTCAAAAAAAGTATTAAAAGATACTCTACATTCTCCGCAGGTTAAAGGGTCGCAATCGCTTCCGGTGGCTTGCCATCCTTGACAATGTTTTTCAACGCAGTCGCCAGCCCCGCCGTTTGGTCCGGGAGTGCAATCATTGGGGCAAACATTATTAATATTGCAAAGCCCTCTTTCGCCACCCTCTGGTATCTTTTTTCTGTCATAATAAAGAAGTTTTTCCACGCCACTGTCGGCGGCATAAAAGGCAAGAACCGAATTGCCTATATTCCTTGTGATTTTAATTCCGCTATATAAAAGCGCGCTTATATTTAAAACTATGGCAAGAATTATTGTCAGAATAAAAAAGGTAATAATCAACGATACTCCACCCTCCTTGTTTTTAAAAAAAATATTATTGCGCATTTAGGTCTCTTTGTGAAATAGTTGTTTGAATTTTTTCTGCTGGCTGCTTGTCGTCTCCTTTAACTTGAACATCTAAATAAATAGTTACTCTCGGCTGAATATAATTATCCCCGTCCGCGCCTTCAAGCCCACCCAATAAACCATCCTCGCCATTTATGCCAAATCTAATAGAATTTATCATAAATTTATCAGAAATAAGAGCGATTCCGGCTGAAGGAATTCCGTCTTTTTTTTCTTTTAAAACCGGGTTTTCCGGGTAATCGTCGTCTAAATAAAATTCCTGACAAACCGGCTGTCCGGTAGTTTCGTTTATATCCGATTGGTTTATAAATTTTATACCCGTATAAACGCCGTTAGAAATATCTTTGATAGTTAGCAAATAATTATATCTCGCAAACTCTGTTCCCAGGCACCTGCCATCCGTATCTTTTCCCGCCATCCTTAAAGCTTTTGACATATGCTCTAAAGCATAACTCACTTGGTTTGAAAGCTCTTGTTTAACTAAAATTATTCTTTGGTGTTGCACAATAGAAATAAAGATACCAACCGCGGCGCCCACAACAAACAAAAATACGGCTGTAACCACAATTAATTCTATCAGTGTAAACCCTTTAGAGGCATTCTTCATAAATAATTTAATAATTTAATACCAATTATATAAATACTCCTCTGCCTCAATGCAATAACCATAATCGCAACCATATTCTTCTTTTTCTTTCCAAGTCACCAAAACAGAAACTTTTAAAACCGGCCTAAGAGAATCGGGGTCTGGCGTAATTGTAATTTTTCTTTTAAATTTTGTTTTTGTGAAATCACCCACTTCGTCGTAACTATAAAAACCTTTATTGTTGTTTATATTTAAATAATTTCCGCTACTGCCAAAACTTGTCAATCCGCCCCTTGCGTCGATTAATGTGCCGGTTCTATAATCCGCCTCGCATCCATTTGAACAATCTGTGTTTGTATCTGAAAGTCCTTTTTTCCAACCTTGATAAACGTCCAACCAATTATTATCTCTCATATTTCTTACTATTTCTATACCTTCTTGAGCAAGATAGGCCGCTGTAAGGCGCGAAGAAACGCCATCAGTAAAAATAACAACTGTTGAAAAAGAATTATAAACGCCGATAGTAGCAACGGCTAAAATAAGAATAGCGATTATCAGTTCAATTAATGTAAACCCTTTATTTTTTATATTATGTAGCATTATTTTATTTCTATTAAACCCGAAGTATTTACTGAAACCATTCTTTCTTTTAATGGCTCGGATTCTATGGCAAAAATAATCATCGCCCGATTAAACTTTGTCCCCGATGAATCCTCGGCTAACTCTGTTATCGTTGTGGCGGGGTTTGGAGGCGCAAAATTAATATCTACCCATCGGCCGTCTGCAGTATTCTCAATTGTATTTATAATCACTTCTGGTTCGGTTTGACTTAAATCTATTTCTTCTATAACGCAATCTGCTTGAGGATTCGTTTGTTGCCTGCAATCCACAAAGGACTCCTCGCTATATTTTTGGTCAGGAGTATTGCCCCTATCGGCATATATTATATATTTTTTGTTGCGCAAATTGGCATCATCAAGATTTATATAAACTCCATATCCTTTTACGTCTAACCCTTCTATCTGCTGTCCTGAAAATCCCATATCCTGAGTTCTTCTTAAATCTTGGCTCATTTTATAAACAGCTCTGGTCAGCGCGAACTGGCGTTTTATTTTTGGAAAATCAGTCACCAAAATACTTGAAAAAAGAGCGATAATAAAAACAACTACTAAAATTTCAATTAGAGTGATGCCTCTTGATGAAGATGTGCGTTTTAAATTATTAGATGCATATACCATTGTATTATTTCCTGCCCATAAAAAAGAGCGATAAATGTTCCTATAATCAAAAATGGGCCAAATGGTATTTCGCTCTTTAAATTCTTGCTTCCAAAAACAATCAATCCCACCCCTATTATAGCACCTAAAAAGAAAGCTAAAAATAGGGCGGCTAAAATATTGGGATAACTTAAAAACAAACCCATAAAAAACGCTAATTTTACATCTCCGAATCCCATCCAGCGGCCGCCAGAAATAAGAAAGATAAATAAGAAAAAAGCGCAAGCCCCAAACCCGGCCCATAAAGGGTTAAAATTCAAAAATCTAAAATTAAAAATTAACTGCTCTAAAAAAACAATCCCAATGGCCGGAAATAAAACTTTGTCCGGAATAATATAATGTTTAAGGTCATAAATAAAAATAATAATTAAAAAAGAGAAAATAATCAATAAAAATAAAAAATAGATTAAAAAATTCCAGCCCGAAATTGGTCCGCCTATGGCGAAAAAAATTAGCAAAAAAAGCAAGCCCGTCAACAACTCAACCAACGGATATTGAATAGATATGTTTTTCTTGCAGTATCTGCACTTTCCTTTTAAAAATAAAAAACTAAAAACAGGAATTAAATCCTGCCAGCCCAAGTCGTGCTTGCAATGAGGGCAAAAAGATTTACCCCGCATAAAACTTACAGTTTTTCTGCGGGAACTGCTCTTGGGCATATCTTCCTGCAATTCCATTCTATAAACAACGCAATTTAAAAAACTGCCGATACAAAGTCCGAGTAAAAAAATAAAAATAAAATAATAAATCATTATTTAATTTTACCATTTTTTATAAAAAAAAATAGTCCCGCCATGGCGGGACTATTTAAAAATCTTACTAAATAATCATTAATCTGTGGCATCGCAATCAAAATGACCATCAACAGCATCGCAAGTTGCAATTGGTCCAGCATAACCAGTAGAATCCACACACCAATTACTACCGCTGGTATTCAGAGCATATGCTATACAAAAACCTGCGGGGATATCATTTGCTCCATCAAGTATAAGCGTAGCTCCATTCGTTTCTATTGCCGCTCTTAAATCAAAAATCTCGCCGCTTGTGGCGTCAAGTAAACCATCATAAGAACCGCTGTCAGCCGCGCTCTCCATCGCTGTTCTGATTTGACCCATCTCTAATTTTATTGATGAATCCTTGGCTTTGTCCCTTGTGCTGGACAAGTTCACCATTAACATAGACGCCAAAATGCCGATAATGGCAATAACAACTAATAACTCAATTAAGGTAAAACCTTTTTGAAACTTATTTTTGTTCATTGTTTATTTATAATATTTTAGAATATTCTTCGACTTTTAATATTTAACATTTTTATATGTCTTTTTCTCTATTTTACTTTATCGCAAAAATACAAGCAATAGAAGGATGTGGATATCTTTTAATTTAAAAAGAAAAACATAAAAAAAATTGACCCCGAATTGGGGCCAATAAAACATAATTGTTTTATCTTTGTCTTTACGGGGCACAATTTCTATTTGCTGTATCACAATTTGCAGTTGTTCCGGCATAACCGGTGGAATCCACGCACCATGAACCGCCAGTAGGGTTTAGGGCGTATTGCACGCACCACGCATTAGGGGATGGAGTAGCAGTGGTTGGCTCAGATTCCACAAGCGTTCCGCCACCATTAACTACAATAGCGGCCTTTAGATTAACAACATCTGCACTAGCCAGACCTCCCTGATAAGTATTACCACCGGCAAAAGCTTCCATAGCTGTTCTGATTTGACCCATTTCTAATTTTATCGCCGCGTCTTTGGCTTTATTTCTTGTGCTAGACAAGTTCACCATTAAAACAGCGGCCAAAATGCCGATAATGGCAATAACAACTAATAACTCAATTAATGTAAAACCTTTTTGTTTTTTCATTTTTATTTTTTTCTAACATTTAATATTCAGAATATTTCTCGACCTTTGATATTATGGCTTCTTTTATTTATTTTACCTTATTCCAAAAATACAAACAATAATAGGGGTGTGAATAACTCAAAATTATTAAAAATTAAGGAATGCAATTGGCAACGCCGGCAAAACAACAATTAGTGGTGGCAACCGTGCAATCGGAATTATTTATCTCTTTTTGATTTCCCTTATTGTCAACGCAAAAGGCCTTGTCTGGATATACAAAAAATCTTGCGCAGGCGGCCCAGGCAACGCCAACATTGTTAGTAATTTTTATATTGCAATGTTTGTCAGCGGTTGCCGATGGTATTTCATCCCAGACAATTTTAACAGCGATAGAAAGATTGGGGTCGCAAAAACTAGCATAACTACTATTGTTTCTATCATACCATAATTCTCCAGCTGTAACCAAAGTAACTAATCTCCCTTTTATGGTTGCGTCTCTCCCCTTGTCTATGTATTTTGTAACGCTATACAAGGCGACAGAGGCCAATATAACAATAATAGCTATTGCTACCAGCATTTCTATTAATGTAAAACCTTTTATTTTTTCCATAAATTAAATAGTTCCTAATGCCCCGTAAAGCGGGGACAAAACAGAAACTGCTAATAATGCCACCGTAATTCCTAAAAATACTATTAAAATCGGCTCTAAAAGAGTCGCAAAAGTTTCTACCGCCATTTTTACCTCTTTTTGGTAAAAATTCACTATCTCCATTAGGGTTTTGCCTAACTTGCCGGTTTCCTCCCCGACTTTAATCATTTGCACAACAAATATCGGCACATGTTCCGGGTATTTTATCAAAACAGAACTAATTTTTTCTCCTTCGGAAACATTTTTTTCCACTTCAATAATAATATTCTTATAAACATGATTGGTCACTGTGTCTCTTGTAATTTGCAATGCCTTATTAATTGAAAGGCCGGCTGAAACAAGCGTAGAAACGCTTTCAGAAAAGCGGACAAGAAAAACCTTTTGAAGTATAGATCCAAAAAAGGGTATTTTTAAAGATATTTTGTCAAACTTTTTTTTGCCTTCTTTGGTTCTAAAATAATAAACTAAAAATCCGATTAATAGAAAAAAGGCGACTAATATAATCCAGCCATAACCCATTGCAAAATCATAAAAATTAATCATCAGCGTGGTAAAAAAGGGCGGTTTTGATGTGGTGTCTTTCAAAAGCTCAACAAGTTTTGGCATAACGCCGAGCATTATTATTAAAAATACCACGAAAAGAACGCATAAAACGAAAATCGGATAAATCATCGCGCCTTTTAACTGAGATTCTATATCGGACTCTCTTTCTAAATGGTCTGACAAATAATAAAGGGCTTCAGAAATTTTCCCAGAGGCCTCGCCAGATTTTACTAAATTAACATAAAAAATACTAAAAGTATCAGAATAAACGCCAAAAGCTTCAGACAAGGGACTTCCTTCTTCCACCATCTGAGAAATTTTTAGTATTTTTTCTCTAAAGGATTCTTTGCGAATTTGAACAGCCAAAGAGGTTAAACTCTGCACTACTGGAACTCTTGAATCAAGCATTACTGCCATCTGTCTTGAGAATATAGCTAAATCCTTTTTTGACGCTTTCTCAAAAAGTTTTATTTTAATTGAAAACGGCGACTTTATTTCCTTTAGAAAAGTGACATAAATATTGTATTTTTGCAAAAGGGCGCCGGCGGCATCTCTTGAAGAAGCTTCAACGGTTCCTGTTTCAATCTTCCCCTCTTTGGTTCTGGCTTGATAATTATACTTCATCTTAATAAGCTTTTTAACTCTGAAGGATTAAAAGAAGAATTTACAGCGTCATTTAAAGAAATCTCTTTATTTCTTATTAAATCAACCAAAGACCTATTTAAAGAAATCATTCCCTCTCTAGACGAGGTTTCTATTACCGCTGGGATTTCATGCACTTTGTTTTCTCTAATTAAAGTGGCTACTGCCTGATTGCAAATCATTACTTCGCAGACCGGAATAAATCCTCCGCGAATTCTTGGTATTAATCTTTGGGAAATAATTCCTAAAAGAGACCCGGCTAATTGAAACCTTATTTGGTTTTGCTGTTC
>JBBTVX010000001.1:159955-222494 GCA_038063015.1 Patescibacteria group bacterium | reverse complement strand
GTTCGAACTTCCGCATTGCCGACCGCACTTTGTTTTTGGATTTCAAAAATGCCTTCAAAATTGCGGAAAAATACCATGCCGAGGCGCTTTGCGCCGAGGCAACATCTTTCAATTTCGCTGAATGTAAAACTTGGCGGAGGGGGTGAGATTCGAACTCACGATACCCTTTCGGGTAATGGTTTTCGAAACCATCTCTTTAAACCGCTCAGACACCCCTCCGAGCTTATCAGATTATTTATTCTAACACATTCTTTATCTTAAAAAAAATACGGCAAACAGCCGTATTTTTAATTTTTAAATTGGATATTTTTAAACTGTTGCCTGCTCGCCAGCGTCTTTTTTTAATATAACCTTATACCAATCATTAAAGTCGTAAATATCATGGGCTATTATTCCAAAAACAGCGCCGGCAAAAAAACTGGGAAGATAAAACCAATCAATAATCCAGACAAGCGCTAAGAAAATAGCTCCCATGATCCAATGATGAAAATGGATTTTCCATTTTCCACAATCTATAAAAACAAGGTCAACTTTGCCGTTTTCCACAAACTTTTTATAGAAAAGCTTGCATACGACATAACCAACAATTATTCCGATTGTAAACAAAAAAGAATGGGAATAATAAAAGGAAGCTGGCAACACTATGGCCGGAAGGACCTTTTTTACGTTGCTTTTTTTGCTAATATCAGTTTCTTGTACGGGCATATTAATAATAAATCACTTAATTTTATGCAATTTAAACTTAATAATGACCTTTTTGAAGCTAAAATAAGTTTCAACAACTGTTATTAGTATATCAAAAACAAGATCCCTTGTCCAGCCCAATTGTGCCCCCACCAGGAATCGAACCTGGATCTAGAATTTAGGAAATTCTCGTCCTATCCATTGAACGACAGGGGCAATTTATTATTATATTAACACGATTTTCGGTACCCCGCAAGTTGTCATTTTATCTCTCGTTCTGTTATAATTAAAAAAATTAACAAATTAAATAATAAATATGAAACAAAAATCTCCGATAGTAGAAATAGCAAAAAATGTTTGCCCGGCGGTAATAACCGTTGTCGTTTCCAGAGACTTGCCAAAAATAGAAAGTTTTTACAGTTTTCCGTTTGGAGGAAAAGAATATTTAATGCCAAAAATGGAAAAAGGGAGAAATATTAAAGAAAAAGTAGAAAAAACCCAAATCGGCGGGGGGTCTGGATTTATTGTTTCTGCCGACGGATATGTTTTAACTTCAAATCATGTGGTGGCTGACGCTTCGGCTGACTACACTGTTATTTTAGACCCAAAACGTAAATATCCGGCCAAAGTTTTATCAAGAAATCCTATAAATGATATCGCGGTTTTAAAAATAAACGCCAAAGACCTGCCCTGCATTGAATTAGCCGATTCAAATAAAATTGAAATGGGCGAAGAAGTGGTGGCAATAGGAAACGCTTTGGGAGAATTTCATGATACATTGTCAGCCGGCATTGTTTCGGGTCTTTCGCGCTTCATTACCGCTTTTGGCGGAATAGACCATCAGACGCAAAGCTTAAAAGGCTTAATACAAACCGATGCGGCTATTAATCCGGGGAACTCGGGAGGACCTTTGGTTAATATGGATGGTCAGGTTGTAGGAATTAATACTGCTATGATTATGGGCGCTCAAAACATCGGCTTCGCCATACCAATAAACTATGCCAAAAAAGATTTAAATGAAGTTAAAAAATACGGAAAAATAGTGGTTCCGTTTTTGGGCATAAAATATGTTTTAATCTCAAAAGAAATGGCGCAGATAAATAAACTGCCGATAAATGACGGGGCGTTGGTTGTGAGAGAGGCGTTGGGCGAATCGCCTGTAATTAAAAACTCTGCGGCAGACAAAGCCGGCATTAAAGAGTTTGATATAATCACAGAATGCAACGGAGAAAAAATAACCCTTAAAAATCCATTGGCCAACATTTTGCAAAAATCAAAAATCGGCCAAGACTCTATTTTTAAAATTTTGCGGGAGAAAAAAGAAATAACGCTAAAAGTAAAATTGGAAGAAAAAGATAATTAACGAGCGATCGCCTCTATTGTGTAAACATTTGAGGCGTTCCAAAGCGCAAAACCATAAAAATCTTTACCCAATACATCAGTTACAGCTTTTATTTCTGCTTTTACCATTTCTGCGGTATAATCGGCTCCCATATTAAAATCCTGAAGCCATGGCCTAAATTTTGTTTTGTTTATAAATGTTGTTCCTTCTGCTGTTTGTAATTTATTATAATATGCCGTCTGTTTTTTTAGTGCTTCCTGCATTGAATATTTTATAACTTCGTATGGATGTTCTGCTGGATTTGAATACCCTCTAAAACCATCTTTGTAATGTGAAGGATAAACCATTAGAGAAATATAATCAAAATAGTCAAAAGAATCCTCAAGCGCCTGACCTACTCCCATATCGTCAGCAGACACAGTGGAATAACCAAAAAGGTCAGCAGATAATTTAACGCTCGGCAAAGACTCTTTTAATTTTTGAAAAAATTCCTTTACAATCAAACGCATCGGAACTTTTTTGTCCCAAAAAGGAAAACCCATCTCTTCAATTTTTCCGTCTGAGGGAAATCTGATATAGTCAAAATTTAATTCGTCAAAACCATGGTTTATAGCGTCTTTGGCAACTGAGATGTTGTAATCCCATGCCTCTTTTGAGGCGGGGTCTATCCACGATAAATTGTAGTTATCAACCCACAAAACAGGGTTTTTAGGGTCTATGGTTTTTTTCTTATCATAAATTGCTAAATCGGGACGAGCTTTTGCCAAAGTTGGATCCTGGAAAATAACTATCCTGGCAATTACATAAATCCCCTTATTATGAAGTTTTTGCACAAAGCCATCAAGAGCAGAAATCGTGGTTTGCCCTGAATAATCCTTAATATCAATTACAACTGCGTTAATTTCCGTGGTTTCAAAAAGATTATCTAAATATTTTTGATATTGCTGGCTCCTGGCTGATAAAGCGGTAATATAAACTGCTTTTATAATTTCTGGAGGATTAGACAATTTCTGAATAGAAATAGTTTCAGTAGTTTCAATATCATTATCAACTGCGGGTTTTATGGCCGGCTTTTCTTTAATAGCATTCTCTTTAACAGGTTCTTTTTTAACAAACCAGCTTATCGCTATCGGCTTTATATCGTAATAAGATAAAACATAATAAAGACCGATTGAAAACAGCGTTATTAAAATTATAAAAATAATAAGAATTATTTTTTCTGGAATGTCCATTTAAAATTTATTTAATTCTTTTTTTATTATACCATAAAAAATCAAGGATATTATCCTTGATTTTTAAACTGGGCGATCAAGGAGAATCGAACTCCCATCGCCTGTGCCACAGACAGGAGCTTTACCATTAAGCTATGACCGCCACAAATATTAAATTTTTATGTTATGACCGTGGACTAAATGATGACAATTAAAACACAAAAATATTAAATTTTTAACATCATTATTTTTCCTATTTTTATCAAGATGGTGCACCGCCAACACTCTTTCATCTTTACAATTGCATAATTTACAAATTGATTTAGTACCATTTTCAATAAGTAAACTTTTGTGTAAAATATGTTCTCCGCCTTTCCAGTTATGATGACGGGATCCCCTAAACTCTTTATTCCGCCACAAAGTCTGGCAAGACTTGCTACAAAAAAATTTGCCACTTTTTGAATGATCTATTTGCTTCGGTTGTTTCCATGTTTTTCTTCCACAAATATTACATGCCACAAATTTTCCTTTTTTATAGGATTCATATTGACATTTGGCAGAACAAAATTTGCCATTACCGACTTTTAACCAACTCGGCTTTGCGTAAAACTCTTTTCCGCATTTTTTACACTTAACAATTGGCATTATTTAATTTTAACATGTACAAACATGGAAAGTCAAGCTACCAATCTGTGGATATTCAAATTATGTGTCCCCGGGAGGAATCGAACCTCCATGTCCAGCTTAGAAGGCTAGCGTTCTATCCGTTGAACTACGGGGACTAACAATTAAAATATTATCATAAATTTTTCTCTTTGACAAGAAGAGTTTTTTAAGTTATAATTCAAGATAGTTTTTGCTCTATATTTTATATTGTAATATTTTGAACCTTGCATACAGCTCCCAAAAATATTACAATATAATAATGAAGCTTTGCAAATATTGTAATAAATATTATTCTAAATCCGATTTCGGTGTGGCTGGTACGATAGGTAATAAAACTTACAGACGGCTAAAATGCCGTTTCTGTTATACTAAAACTAAAAAATTACTTACCAAAAAATATCAAAAAATACTGGATGATTATAAAACAAAAAATGGATGCATAAAATGCGGGGTCAAAGATTATCGAGTTTTAGAGTTTCATCACACTTCTAATAAGAAATTTTCGATCAGCTCTGCTCGTTATAATCACTTCGGACTCGAAAGAGTCAAAAAAGAAATTAAAAAATGTGCAGTTATTTGCGCAAATTGTCACAGAATAATACATTACGGTCAAGCTTGGAAGCACGGCTAATTAAAGCGGGGTATGGTGTAACGGTAGCACGAATCGTTTGGGACGATTTAGTCTCGGTTCGAATCCGAGTACCCCGACCAACTTATTTTTTATGCGGGTATCGTATAACGGCATTACCCGACTTTTCCAAAGTCGTGACAGGAGTTCGACTCTCCTTACCCGCTCCAGTATAAAACTTTTTGATTTTTTCCCGACGAATTCGCGGGCGGCGCAAAGCGCCGCCCATTGCGTTTTGAGAGGGGAATTCGTTTCGCTCGGCGCGCTGCGGCGCGCCTCGCGGTTTTGCAAAATGAGGTTTGAGCCGAAGATTTCTTTAGCGGCGACCTTTTTCGCGAAAAGGTCGCTGTCGTTTGCGATTTTGTCTATGGATTCAGCTTCTTTTATCCAATTTCGCATCGGTTTGAGCCAGCCAGTTTGCTTTTGTTCAAGATTAGATATTTTCTCCTCCAGCGACTTTTTTTCGGATAACAGTTTTGTTTTTTCAGTTCGGTAAATTTCTTTCTCAATATCCTGCTCTAAATAGCCGTCCAAAAGTCGCTGGAGCTTAACGGAAATTTCCACAATTCTCTTTTTGTTATCTTGAACAAAAGCGACAAAAGATTGGGCGGTTTTCATTTTGTTTTTTTCCAGCATTTTATTTAATTCTTCCGCCCAATCTTTTCTCAAAGAAAATTTTTGAAGCAAAAGCGAAATTTGCTTGTCTAAAATTTCTTGGCGAATACAAGGTTCTTTGCATTTGATTATTTTGGATTTATGGGTGCAGTGGTAGTAAGTGTAATAATGTTCGTTGCCGTTTTTTTGTTTCTTAATCTTGTACTCGCCTGTAATTGCCATTCCACAATTCCCGCATTTTAGAAGTCCACAAAATGGCTGGGGTTCATTCTTTTGTTTGTGATGAGGTCTTCCTCTTTGCTTTAAGATTTCCTGAACTTTGTCAAAAATTTTCTTTGAGATGACTGGCTGGTGTTTGCCTTCGTGTATTTCGCCAGAATAACGGAACAAACCAGTGTAGAACGGGTTTGAAAGGATAAAAGAAATTCTGTCTCGTTTGACTCGCTTGCCGCCGGAAGAATAAATGCCGTTTTGCGCCAAAAAGTTTGAGATGTCTTCAAGGCGAGAGTTGTCCTGCGCATAAAGCTCAAACGCCTTTCGGATAATCGGAGCGCGTTTTTTATCTACTACAACACTTTTTATTCTCTTGTCATTGATGTACCCGATTGGCGCAAGAGATGGGTATTCCCCTCTTTTAACTTTTTGGCGTAACCCTCTTTTTGTATTTTCGGCAAGCGAATCAACATAGTATTTGCTTTGCCCAAAAACGATATTGAGCATGAACTTACCTTGTGGCGTATTTTCAAACCACAGCGTTGGAAATTTCAACGCCGCAAGACGCCCGCAATCCAAAAGATAGATTATTCTGCCACCGTCCACAGAATTGCGCGCCAGACGGTCGGGATGCCACGCCAAAATTCCTTGCGCCTCGCCTTTCTCAATTCGTTTTATCATTTCATTGAAAATCGGACGGCCCGGAATTTTGGCTGATTGTTTTTCAATCAACTCCTCAATAATTTCAAGATTCTCCTGTTTTCCAAAAGCGCGCAATTCTGCGATTTGGTCTTCAATAGACCTTACTTGCTTGTCTTCCACATCTGTGGACTTACGGGCATACAAAAAGAATTTTTGCATAGTAGTTTATAACTAAAAGGGACTGGAAAACAAAAGGCTAATTGTTGAGGTTAACCAGTTTCCAGCCCCTTTTAATATTCTATTTTAGAAATAAAATGCCTTTTGTAAAACTAATCAACCTCAACAATTTTATTATACCACGCCAAAACAAAAAGCAAAAATTCTTTTTATCGGGCAAAACAAAAAAACGAGACAGAATTTAAAAATCGCAACGACGAAACCTCATTTTGCAAAACCGCGAGGCGCGCCGCAGCGCGCCGAGCGAAACGAATTCCTCTCTCAAAACGCAATGGGCGGCCATTTCGGCCGCCCGCGATTTCGTAGGGAAAAAAGAAAAAAGTTTTATCGTGGAGTATATTTACAACTACGCTCGAACTTATTTTATCAAAAATTCCTGAGAAAAACAATTGCCTCGCCCCGCCAGCTGGCGGGGCGAGGCAGGAACGAAACAAAAATCGGCTCGCGGGCAAAAAATTTCCTCCCCTAAAACCCCTCCATTTTTTGCCTGCTCGCCGAAAAAATTTTATTTTTAGTGATTCTTGGTTTTTGCGTAAAAAAATAACCACCATAAGGCCGCGAGCCAGAATGCCTGAGATTATACAAACCAAGAAACAATGTTCTTTGAGGAGAGAGATTTGTACCCTTTGCAAAAGCTTGGGGTAAAATCACATCGCTCCCTGATTCGATTCCGTCAAACTGACTCACAGCATTATAATGGCTATCCTTCTTTAAGGATACTATAAAAATTAATATTCTGAAAGAAAGGGAGGTCGCAGGCAAACCATGCCGTTGACCTCCAATAACCAATTCCATCAATCCCTGATGAGATATGAAGAACTAAAATTTGTGGCCGCAGGTTGCGCACTCGTGGACGACCTCGAGGTCTTCCACGAACGGCCGGGCGGAGTTTTTACTCACACCCCGTTCACTGCAAACGGGGCAGATGCACCAGTAAAGGTGCCGAAAACTCTCGTAGCAATTCTGGCAGACATCCTTGTCGCCAAACAGATTGCTCACGACCCACGCTTTGTGCTCGCCACTCGTGGCGCCACACTTGGCACAGGTGCCTTCGTGCCAGGTGAGGTCGGGCTGGAGATCTTCCAGCTCTTCCTTTTTCCAGCACTCTTTGCATGCCGACCGTCGTCCGTTCCATCCGGACGAATAATCGGTGCGCACCCAGACCTCTTCGCCTTGGATGGTTTCCGGGTGCCAACGGCCCCCGGCGCCATTTCTTCCAGATGGCGACTGGGGCACTCGTGCTCCTCGCACTGGTACGCCCAATGCGAGTTGACACGATCATGCCACCAACGGCGACCGCAAATATCGCAGTCGCCGGCGTGGAACTCACCACCGTCGATCGGCCGAGGACCGAAATGGTCCATCACGGCAAATTGCCACTCCGAGTAGCAATTGCCGATACCGATCTCAACGGCCGTGAAGCAGGCACTCATTGGTGCCTTGCTCCAGCGATGGAGCAAGTCCGCCGCGTAGTGCTTCAGTCCACGAGGCGAATTGAAGTTGTGCACCACCCAACAACCCTTGGCGGGCTCCCTGTACCGGAACTGCATTCCGGTCCGGTCGCTGGATGCGAAGGCGTGAGCCAACGCTGTCCCAACGACTCCGGGGACACCCAGCACCGGGGCAAACCGCCGGGCCTTACGGCCCTTCCACTTCTCTGACATGGGCGTGGCGAACAGTTGTTCAACCACGTCCACCGTGCCGTCGTTCTGGGCCGTCAGTTTGTTGCCGATAATCAGTAGCTCTGTCATGACATCTCCTCCTTCTTTTAGGATTACGGCCTGTCACATGGCCGCCCTTTCGGGAACATAGTTGGTCAATCCGCCAACTTCGGGAAAAGACACAAATCTCTTCTTCCAAGCCACAAACATTTTATGGTCTGGAAGAAAAGGGGAATGTGTACCACACTTTGACTTTTGTCAGGCCCTTCCCAAAGGCCTTTTTATAACCACTAACCCTGCGGTCTCGCTCCAATTTATTTTTTCGTTGGAGTCCCCGCTCATGTTTGGGTTGTAACGGGCCGCGGGCCGTCCGAGGACGCCCTCCGCTTCATATCACACCACTTCGGCGATAAGGCGCTCGGCAAGAGCGCTCACCGCCTCGCGATACGGATCAGCCGGCGCCTCGCGATCGAGGTTAACCAGCGTTCCAGTGACAGGGGTTGCGGAAGTATCCAGCGAGGAACGCACCGAGCTGTCGAGCCTGCCGGACTCGTTGTTGACGAGTCGGGAGTCGATAACTGCGAGAATCTCGCAGCCACAGCTTTGCGCGTACTCCACCCATGCCTTCGTTTCTTCCTCTTTCGAAGAGAGAACGATGCAATGAGTAGATCCCCGAAGGAGATCGTCGTTGGGCTGTATACGCTTGCCGCCGAGGTCCACAAGTGTGATTTTGAAACCACGCTGCAGACCGCGGAGAGCGTCCTTTGCCCAACCAACGAAATCGTTCGAGAACTTGCCCTTCTGGCGAATGGTTTTCACCAGAGACGGATCAGACTCGGCTGACCACATCCCTTCACCATCAGGGCAACCTCGCTGAAGGAAAACCTCTCCCGGCATCCGATCAAGCAACTGGCGGTATAACTCCGCCAGAAAGACCGACTTGCCAGAATGAGGAGGTCCTCCCACCGAAACGACAATGTGCCGCTTCGGTGTTATGTCCTCGCCGCCGACGATCTCGCCACCCTCGATGGTCATACCGACCACCGAAGACGGAATCACATCGCCGGGCCGCCACTCGCCTCCGTGCTGATGAACGACCACATAGCCGTCCTTGCGCGGTTCGAATGTTGCGGCGTTCGGCGTGGCGTGTGCGGAATGCACAAGCATCCCATACAGCCACACTGGGCCTTGACCGCGGAACAAAACCGTTTCCGGCCCGTTCCATAACTCGGCCATGGCGTTAATCTTCGTCGCGACTGCGACCGGATCAACGCCGTAAGTGGGGAGTTCGAAGTAAATCAACTTGAACTCGCCACTTTTTCTAATCTGAATCTTCATCTCTATCCTCCTCTCGGGGTTTGAATTTCTATCCTTCTATCACTCTTCTCGTCTCAAAGTTTATTTAAGAAGAAAAGAGTGATGGGAGCGATATGTGTTTTCCTTCACACATCGCTCCCTTAAAACCGATGGGCACCATGCCCTTTTTGACTCTACCGCGGCTCGAGCCGGGTCGTCTCAAAGACGATCCGCTCGAGTACCTCGTAATGGGAGAATTTGAGCAGGTCACGCCCGCTCGCATCCTGTCCCACCACGATGGCCCGGCCGCCCACGTCGCGCTCGAATTGGGCACGAATCAGCGGCAGGCCGATGTCCCGGCGACAATCCACCAGACGCATCAGCACCGGGAACGGTGCCTGCGTTTCGACGGCAACCACCTTGTCGCCAGTCTCGGCCTCGACCTTCTTGATGAGGTCGACGACGGCCCCGACCGGGTCGTCGCCGTAACGGATGTCGTCGGTGACGACCCTCAGGTCGCTACCGAAAATGTTCTTCAGATAGCTTTCGCGGTCGGCGTCGATCTGGTGGCGGGTGATACGGATAACGGTTGACATGGTATTCTCCTTTCGAGAGATTTCGGCCACCATTTAGGCCGCCCTTTCGGGAACATAGTTGGTCAATCCGCCAACTTCGGGAAAGGAAACGACTCCCTTCTTTCAGTCCGCTATCCCAGACATAGCGGGCTAAAAGAAGGGTACGAACTCAAGACTCAATCATCCTCAATTCACAGTTCGCTCTTTAAAATTTTCAAAGTGACTCTTTGTTTTTCGCTTGTTTTCTCACCTTCTGTGAGCTTTCCAAGTTACTCTCTCAAAGAGATTTCTGGATGCAAGAGTGGTTAATTCTTGCCTTCCAGCCTATCTCTCTACGAGACGGTTGATGGTATTTGCCCCATCATTGGCCTACTTGTTCGAAGTAATCATCAGATGATTATCTCTCTCCTCAAATCACTAATCAACTTGCGACTACTTCCTATGCCTTTTCAGGCCTATTTTACAAATGTGCTATTCTCTCCGTTAACCGGAGAGGAAAATAAGTTATATTTTATAGCTCATTTTTCTCTCAAGTTACCTTAACGAAAAAGGGCAGTCAGGAGATATCTTCTATTACATCGCCCGAAGGTTTTGTCTTAAAGAAGAGATCTCCCAACCGCCCTTGCGATTAGTAGCTATCTTTCATGCGGGTATTTGGCGGACCTCTGCCAGTACCCTTATCCCTGTTATGGGATAGATTGATATTTCCGATTACCCTCGGAATGGGCTCTCTCCTCCAAGAAAGTTTTAAATTGTTCGAAGAACTTCTTTGCTTCCCATATCTTTATCCTACAATTCTATTATAGCACTATCAAGCAATCTTGTCAAGACCAAAAACCCTATTTTCAACCACTTCCATGAAATCACCTCTGTGTTGCCCTTGTCTGCCAATTTCATATCTTCATTCTCTATATTTTAATTATACACCCTTTCAATAACCTTGTCAAGCCCATTGCTGTTACAACTTTTTCATGAAAGCTTAAAATCACTAAAAATAAAATTTTTTCGGCGAGCAGGCAAAAAATGGAGGGGTTTTAGGGGAGGAAATTTTTTGCCCGCTCGCCGAATTATATAAAATTTGAACTTTACAAAATAAAAATAAAAAGGTATTCTAAATAGATAAAGTTAGATCTAACAAACCTAATTAAGACAGAAAAAGTTAAAGTTTTTAAATTAAAAAATATGGAGAGAATATTAATAAATCAAATAGAGAAAAAAGAAGGACAAAAAATAATGATTAAGGGCCGCATTTTAAATATGAGAAACCTCGGCAATGTGGTATTTTTAATCGTCCAAGACTATACCGGCACTATCCAGGTTGTTTTCGCTAAAATCATAGAAGTTAAAATTGGAGATTCTGTTGCCATAGAAGGTATTGCGAAAAAAGAGCCGCGATCTAAATATGGCTTTGAAATCCAAGGTGAGAATATAAAAATTATTTCTGCCACTGTTGAGGACTTACCTTTTGATTTGGCAAAGAATGATTTGAACCTGAACTTGCCTACTCTTTTGGATTATCGCACCCTCTCTCTTAGGCATCCAAAAGTGCAAGCAATTTTCAAGCTTTACGATATTTTTTTAAAGGGTTACGAAACTGTAATGCGAGAGGAGGGCTTCACAGAGGTTAAAACTCCAAAAATTCTTGGAGCTGCAACAGAAGGTGGCGCAAACTTCTTTAAGATTAAATACTTTGATAAAGAAGCCACCCTGGCCCAGAGCCCCCAGTTTTACAAGCAGATAATGGTTGGAGTATTTGAAAGGGTTTTTGAAATTGGTTCTACTTTTCGAGCAGAGCCGCATTTTACTACACGCCACGTAAACGAGTACATAAGCTTGGACGCCGAAATGGGATATATTAAAGATTTCTACGATGTTATAGAAATGCTTAACAAAGTTATAAAGAGAATCTTCTTAATGATTGAAAAAGAGGGTAAGCAATATCTGGATATGTATAACATCAAAATTTCAGAAGTTCCTGACAGTATACCTCGCGTAAAGTTATCTGAAATAAGAAAAATTGCAAAAGAAAAGTATAACTATTCAATTCCCGATGACACAGATATAGACCCGGAAGGAGAAAGACTGGCCGGCAAATATGCGAAGGAAGAATTCAATTCAGATTTTATATTTATTACTCACTATCCTTGGAAAGAAAAACCGTTTTATACAATGCAAAGCAAAGAAAATCCGGAAGAAACATACGGCTTTGACTTGATATACAAAGGTTTGGAAATAGTCACCGGTAGCCAAAGAATACATACCTATAAAGAATTAATAGAAAACATGAAAAAGAAAAAAATAAAGCCAAATGGGATGGAATTTTACCTTGAGACTTTTAAATTTGCCATGCCTCCGCATGGCGGCTGGGGCTGGGGTTCAGAAAGAACCATTCAGCAAATTTTAGAGTTGCCAAGCATAAAAGAAGCTATATTATTTCCGCGAGACGTAAAGAGACTAGTTCCATAACTTTTATGAAAACAATTTTTATAAAGGATATCATTGAAGCAAAATATGGTTCCAATATCGAAATATTCGGCTGGATAAAATCAAAAAGGGTTCTAGGAGGCATTGCGTTCTTAGATATAGTCGATTCAACGGGGGAAATTGAGATTAATCTTAAAAAAGAAATCTTGGGATCAAAATTGTTTTTACAAGCTTCAAAAATTACTGAAGAGTCTGCGGTAAAATTGGTGGGATTTTAGAAAATAATAAAAGGAAAAATAAAAAACAAATTCCGCACATAAATTTGAAATAATTAATGAAGCTAAATTAAAAATTACTCCTCTACCTAGGAGTGATTTTGATATATTTAGCCCAAGCCTCACCGATCATATTTTAACAAATAAACATTTATTTCTTAGGAATCCTAAAATAATTTCTATCATAAAACTAAAAAGTATTCTTTTCGAAATAATTCGAGATTATTTTAGAAGTCAAAAGTTTGTGGAAGTTAATACTCCAATTATAACTCAAAGCACATTATATGAAGATGATGCTACTTTCAGCGTAGACTATTTTGGTGTTAAAACCTACCTATCTCAATGTGCAGGTTTGTATTTGGGCGCTGCTGTACCAGCGTTAGAAAAAGTATACACTATAACGCCGGCTTTTAGGGCGCAGCCTAGCCGAAGCCCAAGACACAATCCAGAATTTTATCACGCAAAAGCACAGATTGCATTCTGTGATCTCGATGAGATTATGAAATTCACAGAAAACATGATTTACTATTGCGGAATTAATTTTATAAAACTTGGCGAAGAAGAATTAAAAAACCTCAATATTGATTTGAATATTACAAAAATTAAACCTCCCTATCCAAAAATTACCTACACGGAAGCTTTAAAAATTCTTAAGAAAAGAGGAGTTTTGTTGAGGTGGGGTAAAAGTTTAAACGAAATGTCAGAAAAAATAATTGGAGAAGAATTCAAAAAACCAGTTTTTATTACCGGGATGCCAAGGAAGGTAGAACCATTTCCTTACGCATTAGATCCCAAAAATTCTAAGATTACCATGACAGCTGATTTATTAGCACCAGATGGATATGGAGAAATTTTAGGGGTTGCTGAGTTTATATATAATTTTAATGAAATATTAGAGAGATTTGGGGAAACAGATAAACACAAACAAAATGAAAGATTTAAATGGTATATTGATTTAATGCAGTATGGCAACGTGCCACATAGTGGTTTTGGTCTAGGAATAGAAAGACTTCTAAGATGGTTTATAAAATTACCTCATGTGCGGGATGCATTTGCATTTCCTAGACTTTATCATCGTTTTCCTTATCCTTAAAAAAGAGTTACTTTAGCAATTTTTTGTAAAGTTCAAATTTTATATAATTCGGCGAGCAGGCAAAAAATGGAGGGGTTTTAGGGGAGGAAATTTTTTGCCCGCGAGCCGATTTTTGTTTCGTTCCTGCCCCGCCCCGCCAGCTGGCGGGGCGGGGCAGGCAATTGTTTTTCTCACGAATTTTTGATAAAATGAGTTCGAGCAGAGTTATATATATGCTCCAATTTCAAAATCACCCTTCGCCTTCGTTCGGGGTGGTTTTTATTTTATCTTTTTTGTGATAAAATAAGATAAATGAAGATTAACTTCAAAGATACTATGGATAAATTTATCGATCTATACGATTTTATAGATTTCGCAAAAGCTAACAAAAAATATCCGACCAGCACGGCGAATAATTTAAAATCAGCTTTAAAAATTTTTGAGAAAGAGTTAAACGTAGAAGAACTTAAATCGATAATTATGGTGGAGGATAGCATAGAGGAAATTTTTAGAAGCTTGGTAGTCGCGCATAAAGACAAGAGCATCGTTTCGCTAAACACCTATAAAGCGCGCCTGCTTAAAGTTATAAAAGATTACAAAAAATATGGCGCCGACCCAAGCAAAATACAATATTGGGTTGCAAAAACAAGGAAATCCACACCCCTGTTAATTAAAAAAGATAAACCAGATAAGAAAAATATAAACTTATCTAACTCTATCAACACCCCTGTGGATAACTTCCATAAAATAGACCTTTCCTTTGATTGTGGTAATGTCCAAATTTCAATTCCAAAAGACATCAGCGCCAAAGAGGGCAAAATAATTAAAGATATTATTGATTCTTTAGCTACCAAATAAAACAAAAAAAACCGCCCCGACGTATGACGTCGGGGCGGTTTTTGATTTTTATCTAGCATACTCAATCACTCTGGTTTCTCTCATAACAGTCACTTTAATTTCACCCGGATATTTTAATTCTTCCTCAATTTTTCCCGCAATTTGTTTTGCTATTTTTTGAGCGGCTAAGTCGTCAACTTTGTCTGATTTTACAAATACTCTAATTTCTCTTCCCGCTTGAATGGCATAAGTTTTTTCAACTCCTTCAAACTTATTGGCAATATCTTCTAAGTCTTTTAATCTCTGCAAATAGTTTTCCAGTGTATCTTTTCTGGCTCCGGGACGAGACCCGGAAATCGCATCAGCTGTTTTTACAATGACGGCTTCCAATGTTTCTGCTGGATAATCTTCGTGATGGGCTTTCATTGCTTTTATAATCTCTTCCGACTCTCCAAATTTTTCTAAAATCTTTATTCCAATATCAATGTGAGATCCTTGAATCTGCTGGTCAATGGCTTTTCCAATGTCGTGCAAAAGCCCCGCTCTTTTGGCCACTTTGCTGTTTGCTTTTAACTCCTCGGCAATTGTTTCCGAAATTAAAGCCACCTCCATTGAATGCAAAAGAACATTTTGGCCATAACTTGTCCTGTAATAAAGCCTGCCCAAGAGTTGAACCAATTTTTCGTTCATCCCGATAACTCCCGCGTCGTAAGCCGCTTTTTCTCCGGCTTCTTTTATCTTTGCTGTAATTTCTGCTTTCGCCTCTTCTACTTTTTCCTCAATTTTCGCCGGCTGAATTCTGCCGTCTTGAATTAGTTTATCCAGCGCTAATTTTGCAATTTGGCGTCTTATTGGATTAAAGCCGGAAATTACAACTGATTCCGGCGTCTCGTCAATTATCAACTCTACTCCTGTTAATTTTTCGAAAGCTCTAATATTCCTGCCTTCCTTTCCGATAATCCTTCCTTTAATGTCTTCATTTGCAAGCAAAACTGTTGTCGTTGTTAGTTCCTGCGTTTGAGGAACGGCGCATTTTTGAATTGCCAAAGTAATTATTTCTTTAGCCCTGGCTTCTAATTTTTCCGCGCCATGATACTCTAATTTTTTAATTCTTTCTAAAATTTCTTTTTGCGATTCTATTTCTACCAATTCTAAAAGTTCTTTTTTGGCGTCTTCTCTTGAAAGCTCTGCCACTTTTTCTAATTTTTCTTCCGCTTTTTTTCTTAAATTATCTAACTCGTCTTTTACTTCTTTTAATTTTTCTACTTTCTCTTTTAATTCGGCTTCTTTCAAATCAAAAGCGGAGAGCTTGCTTTCTAAAAGATTTTCTCTGCTGAGTAAAATTTGTTGAGATTTCAAAAATTCTCTTCTTCTTTCGTCAATCTCTTTTTGCGCTCTATCGGTAATTTCAGCCGCTTTGGTTTCTGCTTTTTTTATAACGGCCGCAGTATCTTCCTTCACCTGCACAACTCTTTTCTGAAGTTTTGCCTCTAACGAACCTGCTCTTTTTTTTGCAATTGACTGGCGCACGTAGTATCCCAAAATAGAGCCTGAAGCCAAAGACAAAAAGGCGACTATCAGTAAAATAATTTGATCCATATTTTTAATTATTAATAATATATTAAATAAAACAAACTCACCTAACATGGTGAGCTTCTTGATTAAATAATTATATTTTCTGCCGACTCGATTATTGTCTATTTGGCTTCTTTTACGCCTATGACCTCATCAATGAGTCCGTATTTTTTAGCCTCCTCTGCTGTTAAATAAAAATCTCTGTCGGTGTCCTTTTCCACCTTATCTAAAGATTGCCCCGTATGGAGGGATAAAATTTCATTAAGCTTTCCTTTCATTTTTATAATCTGTTTCGCGGTTATTTCTATTTCTACCGCCTGCCCTTGGGCTCCGCCTGCCACTTGGTGCAAAAGAATTTCAGCATTTGGCAAAGCAAACCTTTTCCCCTTAGTGCCTGACGCTAAAATAATTGCCGCCATGGAAGCCGTTAACCCAATACAAATAGTGGAAATAGAGCATTTTATATACTGCATTGTGTCGTAAATCGCTAATCCTGCTGTAACCGAACCTCCCGGGCTATTGATGTAAAGCTTAATGTCTCTTTTCGGGTCCTTTGAAACCAGATACAACATCTGGGCAATAACTACATTTGCGTTTAAATCGGTTACAGGGCCTGCCAAAAAAACAATACGCTCTTCTAAAAGCCTTGAAAATATATCATATACGCGCTCACCGCGTTGTGATTTTTCTACAATAGTTGGAACTATTGGCATATAATGCGCAATCTATTTTGTAAAGCTTTCCAATTTTTGAAAAACTTTTTCATTGTAGATTACATCTTTAGTATACTCCCTAAATTGGCCAATGTCAATCTTCGCCAACTGTTCTGTGGAATAAATTTTTATTGTTTTATTTAATTCTTCTTCAACTTCGTCTTCTTCCGCTCTAATGCCTTCTTTTTTGCCGATTTCTTTCAAAACCAAAAAGTTTTTAATTCTTTTTTCGGCTTCCTTGGCAAAGGTTTTTTTAATCTCTTCTTCTGTCTGTTTTACAGAAGACAAATATTCTTCAAAAGAAATTTTAAATTTACCGCTTATATTGTTTTTTAAATCTTCTAATAATCTTTGCTGTTCCGAGTCAACCAATTTTTCAGATATTTCAAAATCTATTTTCTCTGCAATTTTTTCTAAAATCTCTCCTCTTTGCCTTTGTTTTTCGCCTTCCTTTTTTTCTACAATAAGCCCCTCTTTGATATTGCTTTTTAGAGCAACTAAACTATCAAATTCTCCCAATTGTTTGGCAAATTCGTCATTGATTTCGGGTAGTTCCATTTTTTGCACAGATACCGTTCTCACTTTAAAAATTATATCTTTTCCCGCCAAGTCTTTTCTTGACGCATTGTCTGGAAATTTCACTGAAAATTCTTTTTCTTGACCAGCTTTCATACCAACTACATTATCTTCAAAACCCTTCATAAGTCCTCCTTCTCCTAAAATAAACCTGTCTTTAACTGCTTCATTATTATTTATATCTTTTGATTGATATTCAATTTCAACAAAATCTTTTTTCTCGGCTTCTTTGTCTATTTGCGAAAATTTCGCTCGCGATTTTTGCAAATAATTTAACGCGTCTTCTATTTCTGCGTCTGCAACGGAAATTTCTTTTTTCGCCGATTGGCGGATTATTTTTGATGCAATATCTTTATAATCCGGCAATTGAATTTCCGGCAAAATTGTAATTACAACTTTAAATAAAAAGGGGTTGCCTTCTGTCCCGATGGTTTCACCATCGTGGATCCTCGATTCTGTCGGGACAATTTTTAAAATCTGGACTTCCGGCTCTCCAATCGGCTCTAATTTATTTTCTCCAATATATTTTAAATATGTTTCTTTGACTGCAAGATCGCCCGCTTCCATTAATAAATTTTCTTGCCCGATTCTTTCTTTGACCATTTTCAACGGCGCTTGCCCTTGCCTAAAACCGTCTATTTTTACATGCTCTTTTAAATACAAAAGCGCATGGTTAATATGCTTTTGAAACTCCTCGGCTGTAAGTTCAAACCCAATTTCCATTTGCGACTTCGGTAATTTTTTTAAATTAGTTTTCATAAAAATATTTAATCTTTTTTGTGATTGTGAGTTTTTTTATTTTTGCTATCAAGTTTATCAATATCATCTAAAAAATCACCCAATTCTTCTAAGTCATCAACAATCCGATGGGCTTGGCATACAATACATCCGAAACTGAAATCTTTGCATTTTTTACCCCAATCTTTGATTACTTCTTTTCTAAATTTTTTAGCTAAATCGTGATATTTATTCATTTTTTAAAAATTGTTTTCATAAAATAGCGTCTTTTTTTCCTAAACATACCTGATTTTTCAAATCCCACAAAAGCCACGGGACAAGAAAGTTATCAGAAGACTCGCTGGATAATAAAGATTTTATATTTTCGTAAAATTTATTTTTTGAACGATTAAAAGAATCTTCTGCGGAATGCCCTTTTAACATACTTCTAACTAACTGATTAGATGGTTCTAAAAATAATGCTGCTGTTTTATCCTCTAGCGGCCTGGAAATTCTTTCGTTATCACGAAAGAAAATAAAATCATCTTCATATCCGATATAAACTAAAGCTCCTTTTTCAATACTTTTACGACCCAATATTTTAGCTGATTTGCATGAAAGAGCATAAATTATTTTTGAAGAAAAAATCTCTTCATTTTTGTCTGCTTCCACTAAAATTTCATTATCTTGACCACAAACTACATTTTCGTCTCCGTGTCCATTGATAAAAACAAACGATGGCTCGTGTTTGCGAACCATACTATTAAATTCTTTTGCATTAGCTCTTTTATCGTCTAAATCAAGGACAGAGAATCCTTTTTCTTTCGCCAAATCAATTAGCTCGTGGCTCCAATAAAAAAGATAACGAGTTGTGATATCATGTTTCGGTCTTGTTATCAATAAAGTTTTCACCATAGAAAAATTTGTCTTTTAAAATTCTTAAATAGTCCATTTGTATTCCAATAATTTTTTGACCCAATTCATCTCCACTTTTTACATGTTCTATCAATTGATCTTTTGTAAAATCGCCATCAGAGCCGATTGATATGCTTTTGTCATCGGGCATAACTTCCAATCTTGCGATAATTAGCTCTCTTATATTTTCGTTTTTATTTTCTTCCATAATAGTAAAAAGTTAAATTATTTTTAACTCATCTAATCTGCTCAGGATTTCTTCTCCTAATTTTGTATCATTTTTTACTTCAAAATAAGCCACGTTCCAGGTTATCGGCCCCCTATCTTTCAAAACTAAAATAATCTCATCTCTTAGATTTATGGGTAAACTTGCATAAACTTCCAAAAAACGGGTTTTTTTATCTTTTTCCATATTATATATCTTAATACGATTTAATCTTAACAAAAATTTATCAAAAATACAATAAAAGCCTCTATTGGAGGCTTTTGTCTAGAACTAGAATAAGAGGCATTATGCCTTTATCCAACCAAGCTGGTCAATGGCAAGCAAAATAACCGATACAGCCAAGCCAATTAAAACCCAAGCAAGAGAACTTTCGCCAATATATGAGAATTCATTTACAACTACCACCACGGCGATTATAAGAGAAACCAAAGAAAGATATTTCATAATTTTTAAATATTAATATTAAAAACTAAAATGACCTTTATTTAATTATAACACGGTGTAAGCTCAACCTCCATTAAAATTTATTTTTTAAAATAATTTTTAGGAGCAATATTTTAATACCTGCTGTTTTCTGTCTTCTAAAGATTCTATTATATATTGCCTATTTCTAAAATTTGGACCAGTTTTGTTCATTCGATCAATCATAAAATCAAGTTTTGCAATAACTTGATTTTTATACCCAAATAATGAAGCAATAATATCCATTTCTTCTTCATCGTGAGTGTCATAGCTCCATTTATATTTATTATCAGGATCTTCCTTCTTTTGACGATTTTCTAAAACAGAACGTACTTTGGGAGGAAATTTTGATCTTGAATTATAACTGTGAGCAAGCTCATGAACAATAAGCCCGATAAAAACATCGTCGGGTGCATCAACTAAATGAGTAAATGTTTTTGATTTATCCCATTCTTCAAAGGGATCATGGATTGAAACAATCCTTTGTTTGCTTTCTAAATGTTTAGGCATCACAAGTATATTTTTTTCTTCTTCTTTGGGAAGTTTTTCTTGGCACACTTGAAGTAATCCTCCTTGGACACTATATTTTATATCGCCCGCTTTGGTTTTTTTAATGTCTGGCAAACCGCCCATTGAAATACCTGTGCCATGGAACTCTGGTAAATAACCAAACCCTATATCCTCTTTGATGCCCATTTTTTTGCGAATTTCTAAAAAGGTTGGCACAAGTTGTGTCATACGTTCATGAAAACGATCTTCACGTTCCGAAGGCTCCTGATTCTCTTGTTCGCGTCTTATTTCTCCCATAATCTTCAAACTAAAAATGAAACTATTAATAACGCTACAATATTTAAGACCTTTATCATCGGATTGATGGCTGGGCCTGCGGTGTCTTTGTATGGGTCGCCGACGGTATCGCCGGTAACTGCGGCTTGGTGGGCAAATGAGCCCTTGCCGCCCAAATTGCCTTCTTCAATATATTTTTTGGCATTATCCCAAGCCGCTCCGCCGGTTGTCATTGAAAGTCCGACAAATAATCCTGTGATTATACTGCCAATTAATAATCCACCCAGCGCCTGCGGACCTAAAATAAAGCCGACTAATATCGGAGCTAATACAGGAATTAAAGCCGGCAACAACATTTCTTTTATTGCTGCTTTTGTTACAATATCAACGCATTTGCCGTATTCCGGCCTACCGGTTCCCTCCATTAATCCTTTTATTTGTTTAAACTGCCGTCTTACTTCTTCAACAACTTTTCCTGCTGTTTTACCAACGGCGCCCATTAAAAAAGAAGCAAATAAATAAGGAAGCAAGCCCCCAATTAAAAGTCCTGCTATGACCCTTGGGTCATCCAAAACAAACTTTCCTATTATTTGCTCTGAATAAGCAGAAAATAAAACTAATGCCGCTAATCCGGCCGAAGCAATGGCATAGCCCTTTGTTACTGCTTTTGTTGTATTGCCAACAGCGTCTAAAGCATCTGTGATTTTCCTTACATCTTCTGGCATACCAGACATTTCGGCAATCCCGCCGGCATTATCAGTAATTGGACCGTAAGCATCAACCGCAACCACGATGCCTGAAATAGAAAGCATTGCCATTACGGCTATTGCCACGCCATAAATTCCTGCCAATTGAAAGCTTATTATTGTTCCAAAAGCAATTAACAAAACTGGAAAAGCAGTTGACTGCATGCCAATTCCCAAACCCCTAATTATATTTGTGGCGTGTCCGGTTTCAGAGGCCTTGGCAATAGATTTCACCGGTCCATATTTTTTAGAAGTATAGTATTCCGTGATAACAAACATTCCCATTGCAATTGCCAAGCCAACCAAGGAAGCAAAATAGAAATTAATTGCTTTAACTTCTTGACCGGCCATCATTTTTGTAATTAAAGGATAAAAAATTATAGCAGACAATACAACGCAAACAGCTATTCCTTTATACATAGCTCCCATAATATTCTTTTTTTCTCCTAATTTTACAAAAAAGCTTCCGATAATAGAGGTTAAAATTGAAACGCCTCCCAAAAATAAAGGCAAAAGTATAAATTGCGGAGATTTTGGGAAAAATAATGCGCCCAAAATCATTGTGGCTACAATTGCGACAGAATATGTTTCAAAAATATCAGCTGCCATTCCGGCGCAATCTCCGACGTTATCTCCCACCTGGTCAGCAATTACTGCCGGGTTTCTCGGGTCGTCTTCTGGAATTCCTTTTTCTACTTTTCCTACTAGGTCGGCTCCCACATCAGCGGCTTTAGTATAAATACCTCCGCCAACTCTGGCAAAAACAGAAATTAAACTTGCTCCAAAACCCAAAGCGATTAAACCCTCTATGCCTGTCAAAAAATAATATCCTGATACAGCCAATAATCCCAAACTGACAACTAAAAGTCCTGTTACTAATCCTCCTTTAAAAGATAAATCCAATGCTTGAACTAAACCTTTTTTAGCGGCTTCTGCCACCCTTGTGTTTGTCTGAGTAGAAACCAACATACCAATAAAACCGGAAATTCCTGAAAGAGTTGCTCCAATCAAAAATCCAACCCCTATTTTCCAGCCCATAAAAACTAATAAAACAAAAAATAAAACAACGGCAACCATGCTCACTGTTTTATATTGTCTTTTCAAAAAAGACATTGCGCCTTCTTGCACGGCTTGAGTTATGGCTACCGCTTTACCTCCGGCAACAGGAGATTTTCTTATTTTTTTAATAAGAAAAAACACGTAAATAATCGCAAAAATAGAAACAATTATCGGAAAATAAGTTAGATTCATATTAAATTCATGTCATTGCGAGGCAATCCTAATTTGTCATTGCGAGCCAGCAGGCGAAGCAATCTCTATATATAGACTAGATTGCTTCGTCGCTTCGCTCCTCGCAATGACGAAATAAAACTTGTCCGCAATGACAATTATTTTTTAAATTTTAATTATTTATTTCTAATTCGGTGTACAATTCTTCACCCGCCTGCTTCCCAATTTTTCTTAATTCTTTAACAAAAGCTACTGCTCTTTTTCTTTGTTCTGGGTGTTTCACAATATTTCCAGTTAAATTATATTCTCCTCTTCTTATCTTATTATCACTCTTTATTAATTTCTCATCATCTGAATATGCTCTATGCGGATTTCTATCTCCCCCAATTTTACTAGTAGGACGCACTGAAATATTTTTTTCACTTGACTCATCGTCAATTCCATAAATAAATCTTGTTGCTCCAGAACTCATTTTGTTTATGTCCCCACTCGCCCAAATTTCTCCTTCTTTTTTATTAACATATTTTTTATATGCATAATGAATTCCCACTATGGTTTTTCTCAAACTTCTACCTGATACAATGAGCCCTCCTTCTCCGTTTATATATTGCTCAACTTTATCCAAATTAATGGGCTCAGTCTTTGGTCCACCTTCATCAAAAACGATTATTTTTGCATCATCCTTTCTTATCCGTTTAGAAAAATATTGTTTAATTATTTCCTTGGTTTTTTCATCAACCCACTGGTCGTTTCCTGGTTCGGGAATAGCCGTTGGGTCTATTCTATAAAAATCAGGACAATCTTCATCTGGATATGTATTTTTCCAAGTTTCTTTCAAAACATATCCATAAGGAACGCTAGCTGTTTCTGTAACAAAAATATAATCTGGACTAACCTTGTCGTGCCATTCTTGAACTGTTTTTTTGACCCAAGCCTTTATTACTTCAACACATTCTTTTTTTTCTTGCTCTTCTTGTTTTTCTAAAATCGACTCAAGATTTTCTGGCGCTGACAGCGACTCGGATTTTTGATCGGGTTCGCGGGTTTCTGGGTTTGAATTCGGCGTTTCGGACATAGTTTTTGATTAATTTTACTAATTTTTAAAAGTCTTGACAACCGCCCTTGATTTGATATACTAATGGTATATCACCACTAAAAAGCACCTCTTAAGGTTCTGTCCTTAGGCGGTGCTTTTTCTTTTATACTCCAATTTTTCCTTTAAATTATCTAAATAAATCATTTTCTCTTTTCCCGATTTTCTTAAAAGAGAAGAGCATTTTATCCTATTGGGGCTCAAAACTGCTGATAGCTTTTTTCTTTCATATAAATAGTCGGTTAAGCAATAAAAATCGCCATCGCTTGTTATAATAACAGCATTGTCAAAACTATTTTCATGAAGGTCAATCATTACCTTTAAAACTAAATTAGCGTCAATGTTTCCCTTGGGTTTTTTATCATCCCCTAAAACAACTGGCTTAAAATTAAGTATGTAGCCGTATTCTTGAAGGGCATCATATAATTTTTGGTTACCGGCCACAAAACCTACAAAGTAATATGCTTTTGAAATACCATATTTTTCCCTTAAATATACTCTAAATTTTTTAAAATCTAAATTCCACCCCATGCTTTTTACGCCAAGGTTTAAATTCTGACCGTCAATATATACAAAATTATTTTCTTTTGAAATCATTTGTGGTTATTTTTTACCATAATAACAACCTCCTCTGTCTTTTCTTCTAATTTTTCAGAAGGCTCTTTTTTAGATTTTTTAACTTTTTTTACTTTCTTTTCTGATTTTTCCTGTCCCGTGTCTGGCGAAGAGTCTTCGCCTTCTTTTTCCTCTTCCATTATTGACGCGTTAACTGTCTTAATATCTATTTTCCAGCCGGTCAAATTTGCCGCTAACCGCACGTTCCTTCCATCTTTGCCGATAGCCAAAGAAAGCTGGTCTTCCGGAACAGAAACCACTGCTGTGTTTTTGTCTCCAATTTTTACTTCTACAATTTTGGCTGGAGATAGAGCGTTAGCGATAAATTTTTGCGGTTCTTTCTGCCACTCAATAACATCAATTTTTTCTCCACCTAATTCGTTAATCACTGCCATTATTCTAGTTCCCCTCTGACCAACGCAACTGCCGATTGGGTCCACGCCTTCTTCTTCTGAAACAACAGCAATTTTTGTTCTAAAACCCGGTTCCCGCGCAATTGATTTTATAATAACGACCCCAGAAGAGATTTCCGGCACCTCTAATTCAAAAAGTTTTGAAATTAATTTTGGGTAAGCTCTTGATAACAAAACGACAGACCCTTTTGGGGTTTCTTCAACTTTTAAAATATACAATTTTAAACGTTGGCTAGGTCTGTAAAATTCGCCCGGAATTTGCTCGTCCCTGTTTAAAATTCCCAGGGTTTTGCCAATATCTATAAAAATAGTATGACCCTCAATTCTCTGCACAACGCCCGAAACAATCTCTCCCTCTTTAGACCTATACTCTGAAAAAATTGTTTCTTTTTCCGCCTCTCTAATTTTTTGCAATATCACCTGTTTAGCTGTTTGAGCGGCGATTCTGCCGTAATTCTGTTTTGACTCTAAAGGAATTTCTAATTCCTCTGTAGCTTTAATCTTAGAGTTTTCTTTTTTGGCATCTTCTAGCATTATATGTTTTTCCGAATTGAAAACAACTTTTTTTTGTTCTCCTTCTTTTTCTAATTCTTCAGCGGGAATCATTTTTCTTTCTTTTAATGCTTCTATTTCTTCTTCCGTATAAAGCATTGATTCATCAACCACCAGCTTTATCTGCCAGAACTGAACATCGCCGGAAACAGGATCAAACTTTGCCTTTATTTTCTGGCCCTTTTTGCCATAATCTTTTTTGTATGCGGTAGCAATAGCCGCTTCCAGCGTTCCTATAATTACTTCCGGAGAAATTCCCCTTTCTTCCGCTATTTGGGCCAAAGCTCTTTGAAATGATTTGATATCCATTATATTAAATATTTAATTTTTATAAAGAATAATGCCCGTGGTCAGACGGACATTATGTTTCACATTATCGATTATTTTAACTTTATCAGAATTAAAAACTACTGTCAACGCCTATCATCAACAACTTATCCAAAATTTTATACCCTTTTCAATAAGATATCCACAATTATTCTAGTTCTCCCTGAATTTCTTTGCGAGCGGAAATTTCATCCTCTAACAATCCTATAACTTCAAGAAGCCCTGCAATCTTATCTAAGTCTTTATCTCCAGTGGCTCTGACAATTTCTAACTCTTCTTTCTTTGCTTTTAAATCCTCTTCCATAATTGGAAGCTGAGCCAACATTTCTTGAAAATCTTCAGGCGACATTTCGGAAAACTCTTCGACTTCTTCTAGTTCTGATTCTGGAAATCCCTCTGGTTCATTATTATTTTCTTGCGGAGTTTCTTCTTCGGGTTCCCGCGGGCCCATTTCTGGATTAAACATATTTCTAAAATTTTAATTTTATTTTTTATTTCTCTGGATTTTTAATTAATTTAACTTTTTTTATGGTTCCAATGTTTATATCAAAACCAAAACCTTCTGATTCAATAGTTAAAGAATCTCCCTCAATTGAAATGGGGAAGGCGTTGTTTACTATAATTCCTCCTTTGGTTTCTTGCGCCATTTCAACCTCACCTCCAGTCTCAATCGCCTCTTTGAGTGTTTCCAAAATTTCTTCTGGAGTTCCTTCTACTTCAATATTATTTTCTTCTTGTGGGTTTTCTTCGGGCTCACGTGGGCCCATTTCTGGATTTACCATAGTTTTTTTAAATTAATTATATATACCCACTAATCCAATGGATATTTATTTATGTTTACGCCAGATTTACTTTTGCTAAATGGGGGGTATAATTGTTTATCAATTATTCTTTCAAAACAGACCCGGCCGGCTTGGTGGCTCCAGTTGTATTGACTCTTGACTGACGCGGGATCGGGATATGGTACGGTCTCATAATATCTATTGCTGTCTTCGCCTTGCTTGTTGAATACAGCGCACAACTCAAAAGTCAATGCCTCATAATTTTTTATATTATATTCAAAAGAAATGCCTGTTTGAGAATCAGCCGGCACAACAAAACCCGAAATAGAATCTTGTAAATCGGTTAATTTTTCTGGCAACTTTTCTTTTCTTTGCCAATAATTCACGACCTGATATTGTATATTCTGTAAATCGCTAATTTTCTGCTGGTCAAACTGGGCTAACCTTGCTCCCGCAGGAGAACCAATTATAAAAAAAGCTCCCACAATTACAATTAAAACTATTGTGCTTGTCGTCCATGCAAAATATTTCGCTGATTTTGATGGCATGCTTTTTCTTACGTCGTCTAGATAATATCCGAAAACCATACCCGCCACCAAAAGTACCGACAATGCTTTCAAAATAAACCTTGCTGTTATTTCTCCTCCCAAAAACGTATTTATAACGCTTACTAAGTCGCCGATAATTATAAGTGAAGCGACAAAAAGCGTTAAGTAAATAAGCCATTTTCTTATTTTTGATTCTCTAACTTGCGATTCTTTGGCATAAATTTTATTTAAATGCCATGAAACAAAAATAAAAATGGGAAAAACAATAATTAATGAAGCAACCGCAAACCTGATGGGTCCCGTAAAGCTGAAGTAATTATAATATCTATTAAGGGCGTCCGGAAAAAAATAATTTATGTACTGCCACAAAAGCGCCACAAAACTTATTGCCGACCAATAAAGAGTAACTACTACTAAAAGATGCAAAAATACATCTCTCGGCAAATTTCTTTTTGGCGTTTGTGTTTGAAAATTATTTTCCATGTTTTTATATTTTAATATTATTATATTTATTATACTAAAAATTAACTAATTTTACATCACTTCTGTTTTCGTTTTCGTCTTCGTCGTCTTCGTCATCTTCCGCTTCTTCGCCATTTTCTTCTTTTTTTTGGTTATCTATTTCATCGCCTGCGTCTGTTAAAAATCCGCCAGCCTGAAAAGTCCAAAGTTTTTTGTATAAACTATCGTCATTGCTCAACAATTCATTATGGCTGCCTTGTTCAATAATTTTTCCGTTATCAATAACAACAATACGGTCCATTTTTTTAATAGTTGACAAGCGGTGAGCAATAACAATTGTCGTCCTGTCTGCTATCAAATTATTTAGAGCGTCCTGAATTAATCCTTCGGAACGGGAATCCAAACTTGATGTGGCCTCGTCTAATACTAAAATGGGCGCATTTTTTAAAATTGCTCTGGCGATGGCAACCCTCTGGCGTTCTCCGCCTGACAATTTAATGCCCCGCTCGCCAACATAAGTTTCTAATCCAAAAGGCAAATCTTTTATAAATTCATCGCAGTGGGCCAATTTAGCAACTTTTTCAATTTCTTCTTTTGCAACGCCATGTTTTCCATAACCAATATTTTCCGCTAATGTGCGATGAAAAAGAATGGTGTCTTGGGGCACCATAGCGATATTTTTTCTTAAACTTCCCTGCGTTGCATCGGAAATATCCGTCCCGTCTATAATAATCTCGCCCGCAGTAGGAGAATACAAACGCAATAATAATTTTATAAAAGTGGTTTTTCCGGCGCCCGAAGGCCCGACCAAAGCCACTTTTTCACCCGACTTTATTTTTAAATTTATATTCTCTAAGACTTTTCTTGTTTCATTAAAATTAAAACTCAAATTTCTAAATTCAATTTCTCCCTTGTCTGCCGACAATTCGATAGCCGACGGCTTATCTTTAATCTCATGTGACAAAAGTAAAATCTCAACCATTTCTTTGGCGTCAGCATACCCCTGATACAAATCTCTTACCATTCTGGTAAATCCCCATAATTGATTAAGTAAGTTTATCAAGTACATTTGAAGTAAAACAAAAACACCAATTGTTATTAGCCCTTCTTGCCAATATCTAATAGCGAAAAATAATAAAATAAATTCTATTGCAATGCTCAAAAAAGACTGTCCTGCCTCTACCACAGCGTCTAAATTCCAAGTAAATTTTGTGCTTCTTGCTTGCTCGTTGGTAACATTTTTATACCCCTGCGACTCGTCTTTGAAACTATCAAAAAGCTGGATGGCATTTTGGTTAGTGATTGTATCTGCTAAATAGCCCGTTGCTTTAGAGTCTATTTCAGCAACCTTAATATCATATTTAAGTTTCCACCTTGAAAAAACAATATTAAATGTTAAAAAAATAACCGCCCAAATAAAAAGAACTAAGGCAATCCATTTATTGACAAATAAAACAATTATAAATATTGATGTCATTCTAACAAGCAAAGGCAGTAAATCCCAAGTTAAACGATCTGTTAATCTTTCAAAAGCCCTGGCAAAACGATTTACCTTCTGCACCAACGAACCGGTAAAATTATTGCTAAAAAAGCTGTAAGAATGTTCTATTAAATAATCGTATGCTTGCTGTTTCAATCGCGCGATAGTCCCTGTTTGATATGCATTGTTTAAAACAGTGGCCAACCTGTAAAACAACCAGACAAGTCCATTTAAAAAAGCTATCTGGATTATTATTTTTAATAATTGGCTGACAATTGTTGTTTTGTTCCCGCCGGCTGAAATGATATCAAAAAACTGCTTATATAAAATAGGCGACATGGTTGCTACGATGTTGGCCGAAATAATAGAAAACGCTAAAAAAAACAGCAACCATTTTTGCGGTTTTATTCCTTGCCAAAAAGCTCTCAAAACATCTTTGAGCCCTACTTTTGGATAAATAATATTTCTCTGTGATTTTTCTTTAATCATATTTGTGGTGGACCTGGGCAGAATCGAACTGCCGCCTCCCCGATGCGAACGGGGTGTTTTGCCACTTAACTACAGGCCCAAAATCAATTTTGTCGGGGCGCTGGGAATCGCACCCAGGCTACGAGCTCCCGAAGCCCGCGTACTACTGCTATACTACGCCCCGTTATTATAAAATTTATTTTGAAAATCGCTTATGTTACCCAGTACTTTGTTTTTGTCATTTGGTCGTTTTTTGTTTCAACAGCTTCTTTTTCCTGTTTTGATTTTTCCGACAATTTTTGCAATTCTTTATCGTTTAATTTCCCGAGTTTTGTTATTTCTTTTTCCAAAAAATCTTTTTTATTTTTCTTTGGGTCGTCTAAAACATAACCCAAAAGAATATCTAAAATATGGCCGATTTTCGGTCCCGGCTTTATTTTCAAAAACTTCATTATATCGTTGCCGTTTATTTTCAACATTTTAGCAGAGATCGGGTCTCTGCTGGTCTTTTCTATTATATACTTTAAATGCCTTAATTTATACGGCTCTGCTTTCGGCGCGCCGGAGCCAATTCTGTCTGCCTGCCTTACCTGCAAAAGTTCTTCCATATTTTCCGGACCAACATTGCGCACCAGCCGCCTCACGGACGATTCTCCAACTTCATCAACATTATAATAAAACAAATGATATCTTACTAAATTTGTGATTTTTTCAATATCTTTTTTGGAAAACTTTAAGCGATTTAAAATTTGAAACGTCATTTTAGCGCCGACTATTTCATGGTTATAAAATGTTGCTTCTTTCCCGTCGCCAACTTTTACTCTGGGCTTGGCAATATCGTGAAATAAAGCGGCTAATCTCACATGCATATTAAATTTCTTTTTTGCGGCATACTCCAATGCTTTTATAGAATGCAAATAGCAGTCATAAATATGATGCTTGTTTTGCGAAACGCCATAACCCTCTTCCAACTCTGGAACAATATATTTTAGCAAACCCAACTCTCTTAATAATTCTACTCCTTCCGCCGCCCTCTCTGACATTATGATTTTCAAAAATTCTTCTCTTATCCTTTCTTCTGAAATCTGTTTTAGCCAAAGAGAATTTTTTTTAATCGCTTTTGCTGTTTCGGGCTCAATTGCAAATCCCAAGGTTGTCGCGAATCTTACCGCTCTCAACATTCTTAAAGCGTCTTCATTAAACCTTTCTGCCGGGTTCCCGACCGCGCGGATTGTTTTATTTTTCAAATCTTTCTGCCCGTTAAAAATATCAATCACTTCGCGAGATTGCCCTAAGCCGAGGCGAAGGGCCATTGCATTTATCGTAAAATCCCTGCGAGCCAAATCTTCCTCTAATGTTTTGGCGTATTTTACCTGGTCCGGATGCCTTTTGTCAGAATATTTTGCCTCTAACCTGTAAGTTGTAATTTCAACTTCTTTCGCGCCTGCGCGCGCAGTCACAGTTAAAAAATTATTTTCGTAAAAACTATCCGGAAATACTTTTTGAATTTCTTCCGGCTTGGCGTTAGTAGTTATATCCCAATCTTCCGGCTCTTTTTCTAATAAAAAATCGCGTACGCATCCGCCCACAATATACGCCTCGTATCCTGCCTTTTCCAGTTTTTCTAAAACATTTTTTACTTCTTTGGGTATTGTCATTATATCTCAAGATTTCCGCTTTATACGCATTGTATATTAAAACTTGTGTTTTTTCAATATTAATTTATTGCTTAATAAGAACTTCTATAATATAATAATTTAATACATAAAAAGAGTTCGCATAATATGAAAATGAGACTAAAAGACAAAAAAAGAGCAATTAACCTTCGTCTCCAGGGTAAAACTTATAATGAAATAAGGACTTCTATTCCTAATTTATCAAAATCAACTATATCGGGATGGTTAAAAAATATAGAATTTAGTCCAGAACAAAGACAAAATCTCGAAAAACATCTAGAAGAGGTGGTACATAGCGCAAGAGAAAAGTCTGCTTGGACAAAAAGAGAAAAAAGACGAAAAAGAATACAAAAAATTATAAAAGGGGCAGAAAAAGAATATTTTCATCTTTCAAAAAATCCTTTCTTTTTAGTATGTTTATCTCTTTATTGGGCTGAAGGTAATAAAAAAACTGAACATTTCCAATTTACTAATTCCGATCCATATGCTATAAAAGCAATAATGAGGTGGCTTGTAAAAATATGCAAAATACCCAAAGACGAGATTAAGTTTCGTTTGTATATGCACAGAATTTATGCTCATGAAAATTGCGAAAAATTCTGGTCTGAAGTCACTGGTATACCGATTTCTAATTTCCAAAAAACTATTTTCAAACTCACTCCTCATAAAATCAAAAAAAATATAAAATACAAAGGATGCGTACAACTTCGCGTGCTAAAAAGTGCATTTTATTGGCGGGTTATGGGATGGATACAAAAATTAATTAAAGAATATCGATTAAATTAATTTGGCCCCCGTGGTATAATCGGATAACACAAAGCGCTTCGAACGCTTAATTGCGGGTTCGAGTCCTGCCGGGGGCACACATCAAAATTATTAACCTTAACCAATAAAGTTATGAGAGAATTAGACAAAATTTTAGACCAAAATGAAAAAATTCTTTTTAAAAATTCTTCCAATCGTTATAGCTAATAATAATTATAAAAAATGAAAAAAATTTCTTTATCAACTATTTTGCTTTTATTATTTTTAATTTTTGTTTTTATTCCGGTTTTAGCAAGCGCCCAAGGTTTAGTTCCGTGCGGAAAAGCCGCTGATGGAAGCGATGCATGCACAATTAATGATTTTTTTATAATGCTTGCCAGGATTTTTAATTTTATCGTAAAATTTATAGCTGCGCCGTTGGCGGTTTTGATGCTTACAATCGGCGGAGTAATAATTCTTATTTCAGCTGGAAATCCTAATTTGGCGGGACTAGGCAAAAAAATATTATGGGTATCGGTTATCGGTTTGGTTTTAGTTTTCGGCTCGTGGCTGATTATCAGCTTTATCTTAGGCGCGCTGGGATACACAAGAGCCTGGAATGTGCTTTAGCGTAAATATAAACATAACGCCCCCATAGCTCAGTTGGTAGAGCAGATTCCTCTTAAGAATAAGGTCGCAGGTTCGAGCCCTGCTGGGGGCACAAATCCTTTACAAAGAAATAAATATATAGTATACTCCATATTAGAAAGCTACTCCGCCAGCTGGCGGATTTCCTTTTATATTCAAAAACGTATATAATTAATTAAATAAAAAATAAAAATATGTTAACGGGAAAAGAAAAAACAAAAATTATTAAGGAACACAATGTTCACGAAAAAGACACCGGGTCTTGCGAGGTTCAAATCGCTTTGCTTACTAAAGAAATAGACAAGTTGCTTTTGCATTTGAAAAAGAACCCGAAAGACTTGCACTCAAAAAGAGGATTAATAAGAATGGTTATTAAAAGAAAAAAACTGTTAAATTATCTTAAAAAAGAGTCTGAAAAAAGATACGGCGTTGCAATCAAAAAAATCGGACTCAAAAAGTAATGTCCCGATAAATTTAACGTTTTTAAATTTATCGAGGATCCACGACTATGTCGGGACAAAAACCGAAAGAGCAAAGGGTAGAGGTTTTAATGGATATTCAAAATCTTTATCATTCCGCAAAAAATCTTTATCAAGCCAAAGTCAACTATCAGGAGGTTTTAAAACAAGCCATATCGGGCAGAAAATTTATAAGAGCCTTTGGCTATGTCGTAAGAACAAAAACCGGTGAAGAAAAACCTTTTTTTGAGGCTTTAACAAAATTAGGGATTGAAACAAGGGTAAGAGATTTGCAAGAATTTTATGGGGGAGCTAAAAAAGCTGACTGGGACGTAGGCATTGTAATTGACGCTATAAGAACCTCTCCGGGATTGGATGTAATTGTTTTGGTATCGGGCGACGGCGATTTTATCGCTTTGGTTGAATATTTAAAAAACCAGGGCAAAAGAGTGGAAGTTATGGCCTTCGGAAAAACAACTTCTTCCAAGTTAAAGGAAATTGCCGACGAATTTATTGATTTAGACGAGGACCTTCCAAAATTCTTGCTAAAAAAATAGAAATAAAATGCTGCGAAATTAAAGATATGTGCGGCTATACGAAAGTGTTTTAGGGTTCTAAAACTTTTTGGTATATTCGTGCTAATTCGTATTTCGCAGCCAAATAAATGGCGGTAAAAGACACATTTGAGATAAAAATTGGCGAAAAATCCATAATTATTAAAACCACAAACTGGGCCGAACAGGCATCCGGTTCTTGTTTGGTTCAATGCGGAGAAACAGAGGTTTTAGTGACCGCTGTTCTTTCTCCGTTTTCCAGGCCGGAAATTGATTATTTTCCTTTAACAGTTGAGTACGAAGAAAGATTTTATGCGGCTGGAAAAATTTTCGGCTCAAGGTTTATGAAAAGAGAGAGCAGACCGACCGACGAGGCAATTTTAACTGCCAGAATGATTGACAGAGCCATAAGGCCTTTGTTTCCAAAAGACTTTAAAAAAGAGGTGCAGGTAGTTGTTACTTGCCTTTCCTGGGACGGAGAAAACGACCCGGATATTTTAGGAATGATTGGCGCCTCGTTTGCTTTGGCAACTTCAAATATCCCATGGAATGGACCATTGGGGGTTGTAAGAGTTACTAAAAATAACGGGGGGTGGATTTTTAATTCCGGTTATTCGCAAAGAAAAGAAGGAGATATGGATTTAACCTTGTCTGCCATAGAAAAAGACGGCGATATTTTAGTTAATATGATTGAGATGGGAGCAAAAGAAATTTCAGAAAACGATGTTTTAAGAGCGTATGAAGACGCGAAAGAAGAGCTTAAAAAAATAATTGATTTCCAGGTCCAGGCAGTAAAAAAAATAGGAAAGGATAAAGACGTTTTTGAGCCTGCCGTAGAGTCTGGAATTGAAAAAGAAATAAAAGAATGGCTGGAAGATAAATTGGAAAAAACAATAAACAACGCGCCGAAGGGAGAGAAAAATCTCGGGGCGACTGAAGTTCTGAAACAAGAACTCATAAAATATTTGGCGGAAAAACATCCCGGAGAGGGAAAAGAAAAACAAGTTCTGGCTTTTTTTGAAAAAGAAATTGAAAAAATAATTATTAAAAACATAATTGAAAAAGACTGCAGGCCGGACGGCAGAAAATCAATTGACATAAGGCCTTTGTCTTGCGAGGTTGCGGTTCTGCCAAGAACCCACGGGTCTGCGGTGTTTTTCAGAGGATTAACAAGGGTGCTTTCAATTTTAACTTTGGGAGGACCTGGCGACCAGCAAATCTTGGAAGGCATGGAATTTGTGGGTAAAAAAAGATTTTTACACCATTATAACTTTCCTCCGTTTTCATCCGGAGAAACAGCTCCTATGCGAGGACCCAAAAGAAGGGAGATCGGACACGGCAACTTAGCAGAAAAAGCATTGCTACCGGTAATCCCTGACCCTGAAAAATTCCCCTATACAATCAGAATTGTTTCTGAGGTTGTTTCTTCAAACGGTTCTACCTCGATGGCTTCAACGTGCGCGGCCTGCATTGCCTTAATGGACGCAGGAGTGCCGATTAAAGAGCCCGTAGCCGGAATTTCTATCGGGCTGGCAAAAGACGAAGAAAGCGGAAAATATAAAATTTTAACTGACATTCAGGGTCCCGAAGACCATTATGGAGACATGGATTTCAAGGTGGCGGGAACTAAAAATGGAATTACGGCAATTCAGATGGATATTAAAATAGATGGAATAGATAAAAAAATTATGGAAGAGGCTTTAGAGAGAGCAAAAGATGCAAGATTAAAAATACTTGATATAATGAAGAAAGAATTGCCAGAGCCAAGAAAAAATCTTTCGCCTTTTGCGCCAAAAATCAGCATTATACAAATCAACCCCGCTAAAATTGGGGAAGTCGTAGGCCCGAAAGGAAGCGTGATTAATAAAATAATTGAAGAGTACGGGGTGAGCATAGACATAGAAGATTCTGGCTTAGTTTTTATCACCGGCCAAGACCAAGCGGCTGTTGAAAATACTGTAAACAGAATCAAATCTATCACAAGAGAGGTGCAAATAGGAGAGATATTCCAGGGAACGGTAAGGAAAATTATGGACTTTGGAGCTTTTGTTGATATTTTGCCCGGCCAATCTGGATTGGTTCATATTTCTAAGTTTGCCACACATAAGATTGATAAAGTGGAAGACGTGGTTAAAATTGGAGATGTAATCCCGGTTAAAATAACTGGCATTGATGAATTGGGCAGAATCAATTTATCAGCAGTAGATGCCGGCTTTCAAACCAAAAAGAAAACTTTTTTTTCTAAAAAATAATTTAATCTATTATATTTTTATTTTATGAATATAACAGAAGACGAAGAACTACAAGCAAAAGAATTTTTAAAACGAGCTGAAATAAAAACAATGAAAAAAGACCTCCAAAAATTAAGGGAGGTTGATGCTTTGGAGGAGAGAGATAAAATTATTAAAGGAAAAACCATAGAAGAGGAAAAAGCGGAATTGGAAAAGAAAAAAGAAGAAGAAAGAATATTAGAGGGTCAACAAAGAGAAAAGGTTCTTTCAAAAAACGCCAATGAAGAAAGAGAAGCCGAAAAACAAATAAAAAGCTATGCAGAAGAATCCGAAAAACAGCAAATTTTTCTTTTTGAATCGCAAAGGCTTGGTTTAGAAAAACAAATAGATATTTTTGAACAAGAAAAAGAACCTTCTTTGGCATTAGAAAAAAATAGAATTTTAATTGAAAAGAGGAATCAAGAGGCGAAGCTCAGCAACATTGTGGCAGAAGAACAAAAAATCGAAGAAGAACAAAAATTTATAGGAGAAAAAGAGAAAACAAGCAATGTCCCATCGGAGAAAAAAAGCTTAGAAGAGAGACGGGGCGAATTAGAAACAAAAAGGCAGGAGATAGAGAAGAAAAGATGGGCTGTTGAAAAAGAAATAAAAAATATAGAGGAAGGGCTTATAAAAATAGATGCGGACTACCAAAAGATAATTGAAGAAAAAAATAATTTAAAAGAAAAAATAAAAATAATTAATAGGTCTCTAAGAGATACATACTCAATAATAATTAAAAGGGTTGAAGATAAAAAAAGGGGCGCGCTAGAACAGCAACAAGCAAAAACCGCCGAACTAGAACAGCGAGCCGGTGAAGAAAAAGAAAGAGTTCAGAGAGAACAATGGACTCATTCGACAAGTTCGGGGCAAGCAAGAGAAAAAGAATTTTTAAAAGGCGCATCAGATAAAATGAAAGAAAGGATAGGCAAATCAATAGAGGCGGAGGAAGAACAGAGAAAAAAGTTTTTAGAAGATATTGAAAAACAAACGGAGGAAGAGCAAAATAAAAATAAAACCAATGAACCCCGTTAGAAGTTTGGATATAATGGTAAAAATTTCAATGGGTTAAAATAGGGTTAATAATAAAAGTTAAAAAGAGTAAGTAAAAAATATTTTATTTATAAAATATTTTTTACCCAGACTTCTAAACGGAGTGAACAAAGAACTAATTGAAAGCTTAAAAGAAAAATTAGAAAATCAAAAAATCGCCCTTACAAAAGAGCTGGATAATTTTGCCACAGAAGATAAAAATCTAAAAAATAATTGGGACGCAAAATATCCCAATCGCGAGAATGGGAACATGGAAGAAGAAGCAGATGAAATGCAAGAATACGATAATCTATTATCTTTAGAACATAGCTTAGAGCTTAAACTAAAAGACGTTGATCTGGCTTTAAAAAAAATAACTGAAGACAAATACGGAATATGTGAAAAGTGCAACGGAAAAATAAGCGAAGAAAGGTTGCAAGTTTGTCCAGAAGCTCGGCTTTGTATGAAGTGTAAATAATAAATTTAAAAAGCCCCCCGCTTAGCGGGGGGCTTTTGTGTTGTTTGCGAATTCACAATTTATTTTGAGTATTTGATTGTTGCGCCAACACCATACTTTGATAAAGGATTTTTAGCGCCTACAGCTCCCCAGTGCACGTGGCAACCAGTAGATTTGCCAGCGCCTGCCATGCCTGGAGCCCCACCCATTAAAGCAATTCTCTCGCCAACATCAACCCTATCGCCTGGTTTTACAAAAATTGTCATAAGGTGGCCATAATAAGTGACTACGCCGTTTGAGTGTAGAATTGTGATAGTGTTACCTCCGCCAAAATTATAACCAAATTTAGTCTTTTGAACTTGCCCTGGAGCCGCGGCATAAATTGGAGTTCCGCATTTATTGGCTATGTCCACGGCATTATACCAATGCAGACCCTGGGTTATTCTGCCTTCTGTCGGAAAAATAAAGAAACTTGAAGCTAAAGGAGCTTGATACGGAGCAGATGGGGCTTTTGTAGGCATTACGCCATTTGGCACAACCAAAATGTCTCCGATAAAAATATCTCCCTCATTTGAAAGGTCATTAAAAGAAACTATATCGTTGGTTTTGCTTTTGTAAACTTTGCTGATTTCGCTTAAAGTGTCTCCCGACCTTACAATATAAATAACTCCCGATACCGGCAAAACAACCAATGTTTGGCCGACTTTAATTTTTGAATTTTTTGAAAGTTCATTTGCCCAAAGCAATGTATTCAAGGAAATATTAAAATCCAGCGCTATTGATTCCAAAGTATCTCCCGGCTCAACTGAATATTCTATTATATCTTTGCTGTTTTGAACCGACTCGCCAAAAATAGCCCCTAATACTTGGGTAGTAAGAACCCTGGGAGGAGAAATTCCATAAACAGAATTATCTTGCGCTATTTTTAAATCAGGAGTTTCTAAAGTTATCGCTTCATTTTTACTAAAAAATGGACTGTCTTTTTCTGTATTATTGGCTTTAAAAAAGGTGTTAAAAAATACTATATCGCTGTTTTTTAAACCGTCAAGGTCGGCAAAACTGTTATTCCCAAAACTTATAGCTCCAAGCAAAACAAATGAGAACAAGCCAAAATAAAATAGGGGGTTTTTAAATAACCCTTTTGAATTAGCGCGCCTTCGCCCCTTAAACAGAGGTTTAAGCGAGAATGCCCTTATTTTTATTTTCTTAAGTATTTTTAACAACTTTATACCCTGAATTACGAAATGACCTTCAACTCTTTATGTTTTGCTTTTGACTGCGACTTTGTAAAAATTTCTCAACATATACAAAGTATATGTTTCAAAATTTTTACTTCGTCTCGTCTTAAAATCAAAACAAAACAGTTTGGAAGACATTTCGTAACTCAGGGTAACTTAAAATTACCATTTTTAAGGCCTTCGGTCAACCCCTCTCTCTCCACAACCCTTTGTGCTATAATAAACCTATTGTGCAATAATTAATCTGCTGCAAATTGGATATTTGGGCTACAAAATTAGAAAATCTCGTCGGCTTATACAAAGTATAAACCTCCTCGCTTTTCTAATTTTTCGCCTTCAAATCTTCAATTTTCGCAATGAAAATTATTACGCAACAGGTTTAATACCTTAATGAACTTAAGCTCTCCCGCAATAATTAAACAACTTCTCTCAAAATATGGAACACGACCTTCTAAAGCAATGGGGCAGAATTTTTTAATAAATAAAACTGCGCTGGAAAAAATTATAAAAGCGGCTGATCTAGGGGCAGAAGATATTGTTTTAGAAATAGGGCCCGGAATTGGAACTCTAACGCAAGAACTGGCAAAAAACGTAAAAAAAGTGATTGCCGTAGAAAAAGACAAATATATGTGCCAAATTTTAAAAGAAACATTAAAAGATTATAAAAATATAGAAATTATAAACGACGATATTTTAAAACTAAACCCTGAACCCTATGCTCTAAACCCTTACAAGGTTGTTGCCAATATCCCGTATTATTTAACTTCGCCGTTAATTAGAAAATTTTTAGAAAAAAAATATCCTCCAGAAATTATAGTGTTAATGATTCAAAAAGAAGTGGCGCAAAGAATCTGCGCTGTCCCTCCCAATATGAGCATTTTGGCTGTTTCTGTCCAGTTTTACGCTTCTCCAAAAATAATTTCTTATGTTAAAAAAGAAAACTTCTGGCCCAAACCAAAAGTTGATTCGGCGATTATCAAAATTATTCCAGGAGGTCAGACCTCTCGCGAGGCAGGAGGTCTGACCTCCCCTGGCTTATTCTTCCGTATTGTAAAAGCCGGATTTTCACAGCCGAGAAAACAACTTGACAATAACTTATCAAAAATGTTAAAATTAAACAAGATAAAAACAAATTCTTGGCTTTTAAAAAATAAAATAAAACCAACCCAAAGAGCGGAAACTTTAAGCGTTGACGACTGGATTAATCTAACAAAAAGTTTTTAGTAATTATCCACTGCTTGCTGTTTTCAAAATGTGTTATAATAAAGTAATTATATAATAATTTTGCAATGAAATTTTTCTACTCAATTATAAAACAAAAAAAAATACTAGTTTTTGTTGTTTTAATATCTATTATTGCTGGAGTTATAACCCCACAATCCGCACATGCTAGTGTTAAATCATGTGTTTGGGGAGTTTTAGTTGGATCGGTAGCGGCGATAGCAACCGGCATAATAACCGCAGGGGGAGCATCTATTCCAGTGGGAGCAGCGATAATTGTTGCAGGATGCGCTGGAGGTCATGCCATAGAGAAAGCTGCAACAGAGGGACAAGCAAGCTTTTTTATTGATTTAATAGCGGGAGTGGCTGATATTATTTATTCTGCAACTCATATAATAGCTGTTATAAGTAGCAACTTGCTTACTGCTGTAGTTACTTCTGATTTTCTAAACAAATCCATCTTAGCAGAAAGTGTTTACCAGCAGGGATGGACTATGGTTAGAAATTTAGCAAATATGTTTATTGTCTTAGGTTTTGTGGTTATTGGCATCGCTTTTACTTTAAGAATCGGTGAATATGGGTCTAAAAAAGTTTTAATTAATTTAATACTAATAGCTCTTTTAGTTAATTTTTCTGGTTTATTTAGCGGTTTAATCATCGATGCTTCAAATATATTGACTAAAGAGTTTTTACTTAAAGGCGGAAATAATGCGGGCACTTTTATTGTTACGGCTATAGAAAAAGTGGTAGCCGCAAATGATTGGGACGCGATATACGATAAAGATGTCAGAACTTATTTGGCTTGGGATGTGTTTTATAGTGTTTATTATATAATGACAGCTATTGTCTTTTTCTATTTGAGTTTTATATTATTTGCAAGAAATGCTATTTTTGCTGTTTTATTTGTACTATCACCACTTGCTTTTTTCTGCTGGATATTTCCTGCAACAAAAAAATTGTGGACTATGTGGTGGGAAAATTTTATTAAATGGGGGCTTATTGGCGCACAAGTAGGATTTTTTACTTGGGTTGCAGCTAGTATATTAACAACTACTCTTACTCTATCTCTTAATGTAATTATTACTGTTTTGGTGCTCCTTTATGTGGCTATTACAGTCGCAAAAAAATCTAGTGCCATAGGAGCAAGCGCAGTAATGGGATTGGCCGGCGGGGCGTTAGGCTTTGCAATGGGCGCAACAGGAAAAATCAGCAAATTTGCAGCTGGAGCCACTGGACTTTCAAGAGCGGGTGCAGCCGTAAAAGACAAAGCGACTGCCACTGGAGAAAGAATAGGATTAGTTTCTAAAGGAACCACTGCTCAAAATCAGGCGAAGAGATTGGAAAAATCAACAAAAAGATTAGACAACATACAAGATAACCAACAATTAGCTAAGATAGCTGAACAAAGAGCGATCACACACGAACAGGCGCAGGACAAAGCTGCGGCGGCTCAGATATTGGCAAAGAGAAATGCTTTTAGCGCAGTTGATCCTAGAAAACGCGACGCTGTTGCTGCTCATGCCGCAGCGTTTGGAGTTTCCAAGGATACGTTCACAAAAGTCAGACCCGAAACTTTTGCAGAGACAACAGACCCTGAGGCCACCCAAAGAGTAAGAGATTATAAAGCTAAAGAATACGAAGAAGGACCACTCAAAATACCTCCAGAAAAGGCAAGAAAATTAGCTTCCGAATATGCACCAACTCTCGACGAAACAAAACGAGCTAGATTTGATTTAAGACAACAGAAGATTACCGAAAACTCTCTCGGTATAACTCCATTAACTGACAGGGATATACAAAATAAAGTTATTGAAAACAAACAGAAAGAATATATTGATCTTGCTAAGTCTAAAGGAAAAGAAATGCTTCCAGAAGAGGCTCTCAAATTAGCAAAAAATCATAAACCAAGTGCTTATGAAATGACCTCTGTGAGAGAAAGTTTATCTCAAGAAAGAATTGCAAAGGGTATACAAAAATTATCGCCAATAAAGGCATCCGAACTTCCAGAGGAAGCAGTCAATGGAAACACTGCACACCTCTTCTCTGCTCGACAACTTAGAGAAATAGGAGACAAGGGAGGAACAAACTTAATCAACCAAGTTGCAAAATTCAAGGGTAAAATTTATACAGATCCGTCAACGGGTAAAAAAACTTTTTCTGGCGGTCCTCAATCACCTGAATTTACTAAAATACAGGCTTATTACAAAACATTGCCACCTGGTCGTGAAAAAGACCAATTAAAAGAAGCTATGGTTGAGTTAGCCACTAATAGAAATATTTAATAAAATAAAAATGGCTTTAGAAAACAATATCTCGACAAAAAAATATAAAATAATATTTACAGATGATAAATTCCCGATTCTTTATGAAATTCTTAAAAAATATGACTTGGAAAATTTAGACGAAAAATCGTTGGAAAATTTAGACGAAAAAAATATAATTTCGTCGCCCAGCATAACGCTATTAGAAATTGTGAACGATGTAACAGAGGGATCGCTGGATATTAAAAATATTCCAAAACTATTAAAAAATGAATTAAATTTTTCCGATAAAGATGCTGATGCACTGTCTGAAGACATTAAAACAAAACTAATTCCCATTTGTAAAAAAGTTTCAATAGAAAATTTAGCAACTGCTATCCCAGCCAAACCGATAAACGAAACCTCAAATATTACAAACAAATCAATTATAGAAGAGGAAGAGGTAATACCACCACCAAAAAAAAACAAGAACGAAAAAAATACTATCAATCCTAAAAAAAATCCTAAGGATTCAGATAGTTACCGAGAGCCAATTGAATAAAAAAGACCGGCAATCCATTGTCGGTCTTTTGTTGTCCTAAACCTAAATAGGTCAACCTACTTATCTAAATCATCTCTCAGATCATCTTTGTCGTCTTCTTCTTGATCTTTTCTATTTTTCTTTTTCCCACCGCCAGGGTTATTGCCCGCATCGTTCTCGTCCTTGATGCCCTTACCGGCAGTTGCGCCTATAATCGCGGCCGCGATAGCGCCGGCGATAGAGGCGATAGAACCGCCTTCAAGGGGCTCTCCTCCGCTATTGATGTTAATCACTCGCTCCTGGACTGTCTTGCGACTGCGGTTTATCTGGTCAGCCAGGAGTTTTTTATGCTCCTTGTACTCGCCAGACTCGCGAAGCCTCTTTTTTGCCTCAGCGACGGTTTCTCCAACATCTTTCGCTTCCTTTTCGATCCACTTTTCCATAGCAAGCTCAATCGGACCGGCCGCTTCTTTCTGTTCTGCTTCAGCAACGGCATCTGCAGCATTTGCTCGCTGTTTTGCCGTCCACTTGATAAGTGATGTGGCGCGGAATTCCTCTGGCGGGTCAATTTGGACCGTGCGGAATGCAACAATGCGAACAGCGTATTTCTTGTGAAGCTCTTCAATAACACTATCGGCTCCTCCTGGACCCTGTTCATTGAGCTCCTCCCACATCAATGTATCAAGGTCATTCTTCTCTGTGGGATTATCAAAATCAAACTTCTGACGCAGACACTCTTGAACAACTGGTAAAACAAGCCCAACCATGGTGTCATAGAAATTCGTCGTGGCAAACAACGACAGGGTGGGGCCGTCGACGTGGGCGAGCAATGTGGCATACCCGCTAACGGGCAGGTTATTCATATCCTCGCACTTCACAAAAGGAAGCGCATAAGGATAGTCAACCATAGCATAAAACTCACTGACATTATCAATATCGTAGGGCTTAATTCCGTCAAGTAAGCTTTTTGAGAACTTCATCTGCCTGGTGTAGATTCTGTCAATGCCCGGCAAACCAATAATCCCCAGTCCTCCTGGAAGGAGAGACTGCGGAGGCTCGTCTGCGGCCAATGGCACAATCCGGCCATTATCGTTGATCTTGAAGCCCTCCTTTGCCATAAGGGTTCTTTTGTGGGCGCGGAAACGCACCACCTCCTTAAACTTGCCCTCTGGCACCTCTGTGAAAATAAAGTCAAACTTTGCCATTATGGCCGCGACATACCAACGGGCGACAGGCACCCTCCAAAGGACAATGCCAATTGAAACCGCCAACACTAAAAACAATACAAGCAACACAACCAACAGAGTAATCATCATTTCTCTCCCTATTTAACTGTCAAAGGACTGCGCCCGAAACATTTGGACTAACACTATTTATAGAATAGCATACTACTTTTTGTTTGTCAAATTTAAAAACAGCCTGTGGATATTATTATTGTTAGCTTTTTTTGCTCTGTGGTATAATAGAATAAAATCCTAAGCGCGAAATTCTAAACTCTAAACAAATCATAATGTCCCAAATTATAAATTCTAAACAATATGATTTAGAAGAAAGAACTTATCAATTTTCAAAAAAGGCCAGAGATTATATTAAACAACTTCCACGAACAATTTCTAATATAGAATATGGAAAACAATTAATAAGGTCATCTGGTTCTATCGGCGCTAATTATATCGAAGCCAATGAATCGTTAAGCAAAAAAGACTTTATTATGAGAGTAAAAATCTGCAAAAAAGAAGCGAAGGAAAGCAGGTATTGGTTGAAATTAGCCGAACCCATAAAAGAGCAAATCCAAGAACAAGAATATTTAATCAAAGAAGTGATAGAATTAATGAAAATTTTTGGTTCCATAATAGAAAATACAAAGTAGTATTTAAAAAAAATTATAATTTAGAATTTAAAATTTGTTTAGAATTTAGATATTAGTATTTAGAATTTTAAAGATTATGGATCAATATCCTATTCCTCAATTTATAGAACAGGAAGGAAAGATAGCTTTCTTTATAAGCTTCAGGCAGTTTTTTTATCTTGTTGGAGCCGGAGCTCTTTGCTTTCTTTTATATTTTGTTTTGCCCCGTTTTCTTTTTATAATTTTTTCTGTTCTTATTGGCATTTCTGCCATATGCTTGGCCTTTATTACAGTTAACGGAGCCCCGATAATAAATGTTCTGCTAAGTTCTTTGGGTTTTGCCGCCGGCTCAAAAAATTATGTTTGGAAAAAAAAGGAATCGCCCTATCCTTTTAAAACTATAAAAAGAGTTGAAATCAGAAAAATAGCGGAGGGGCCCGTGTTAAAAGTTCAAGAAAGCAGGTTGAAAAAAATACACACAGAGGTGGAATTAAAAACTAAGTAATTAAAAATTCATCGCAATGCCCGAATCAGCAACACAAGAATTTTTAGAAATAAAAGACATCAGAGAGGGGGTTTTGGTTTTAAAAAATAATGCCATAAGGGGAATTTTAATGGTTTCCTCAATAAATTTTGCTTTAAAATCTGACGAAGAGCAATCGGCTATTATTTACGCCTTCCAATCTTTTTTAAATTCTTTAGACTTTTCTTGCCAGATAGTTATCCAATCGCGCAATATAAACATCACCCCCTATTTGGACGGACTAAAAGATTTAGAAGAAAAACAGACCAGCGAGCTTCTTAGGCAGCAAACTTCTTCTTATAGAGAGTTTATAAAAAATTTGGTCAAAGGAGATATGATTATGACCAAAAACTTTTATGTTGTTGTTCCGTATAGCTTAATGGAGATTTTGGGGGTTGGGGCAATAACAAAACAGTTTGATTTTTTAAAAACTAAAAAAGAAAAAGACCAGCCAATGAAAGATGATGAATTCCAAAGATGCAAATCACAGCTCTGGCAAAGAATGGAATTTTTGGCAATGGGATTAAGAAGGTGCGGATTAGAAGCTATTCCTCTTACCACCCCGGAACTTATTGAACTTTTTTGGTCAATACATCATCCGGAACAAGCGGAAGTCGGTTATTACCCGGAAATATTGCCAGAACTTCTTAAGTAAAAATAAATAAAATGAAAATACCTTTTTTAGATATCTTAAACAAAAAAAAGGAAAATGAAATTACAGATAAAATCTTTGAAGAAGAAGCTTTTGATGTAAGAGACATTATTGCTCCTCCCTATATTGGCATTGCCCAGGACCATATAAAGTTAGGCGAACGGCTCGCTAAATCCTTTTTTATATTTTCTTATCCGAGATATTTAAACACTGGCTGGTTTTCTCCGGTGATTGATTTAAATACGCCAATGGACATCTCCTTTTTTATTCATCCCATCAGCGGAGAATTAATTTTAAAAAAACTGAGAAAAAAAATAACTGAGGTTTCTTCAGAAATTTTAGAAAGAGAAGAAAAAGGATTGATAAGAGACCCTGCTTTGGAGATTGCTTATAAAGATATTGAAAATCTCCGCGACAAATTAATGACCGCCCAGGAAAAAATGTTCAGATTCGGCCTTTATATTACTGTTTATGAGGCAACTGAAAAAGGATTGAAAGACACCGAGCTCACTTTGAGGTCAATTTTTGAATCTCGTTTAATTTATATAAAACCTGCATTTTTTCGCCAAAAAGAAGGATTTATTTCCTGTAGTCCTTATGGATTGGATTTGATTAATGTGCACGTGCCAATGGATACCGAGCCACTTTCAACCTCTTTTCCTTTTGTCTCTTTTGATTTGAGTTCCAGCGAGGGAATTTTGTATGGAATTAACCGCCATAATAATTCCCTTGTTTTATTTGACAGATTCAGTTTAGAGAACGCCAACTCTGTTGTATTTGCTAAGGCGGGTTCCGGGAAGTCTTACGCAATTAAATTAGAAATCCTCCGCTATTTAATGCAAGGAGTTGATGTTATTGTTATAGACCCGGAAAACGAATATGAATATTTAGCTGAAGCGGTGGGCGGGTCTTTCTTTAAAATTTCTTTAAATTCGGCCAGCCATGTCAACCCCTTTGACTTGCCCACGCCTGGATTAGATGATGACCCAGAAGATGTTTTGCGGTCAAATATTATCAACCTAGTCGGGCTTTTGAGAATTATGTTGGGCGGACTCAGCCCCGAAGAAGACAGCGTTATAGATGAGGCATTAACAGAAACTTATGCCGTCAGAGACATCACAGCCAAGTCCGACCCCAAAACATGGATAGACAACACTCCTTTAATGTCTGATTTTGTGGAAATTTTAGAAAGCATGGAGGGAACCGACTCTTTAATAAAACGGCTTAAAAAATTTACCAAAGGAACTTTTGCCAGTTTTTTTAACCAGCAGTCAAATATAACAATAGAAAAAAATATGGTTGTTTTCGGCATAAGGGATATGGAGGAATCTTTAAAACCAATGGCTCTTTATATTGTTATGAGGTATGTTTGGAACATTGTAAGAACAAAACTTAAAAAAAGAATATTGGTGGTAGATGAGGCCTGGTGGCTGATGCAATCGGAAGACGGCGCTTCATTTTTATTCGGCTTGGCAAAAAGAGGCAGAAAATACTGGCTGGGGGTTACAACAATAACTCAGGATGTGGCTGATTTTATGAAGTCAGAATATGGAAAACCAATTATTACAAACTCTTCTCTGCAATTTTTAATGAAGCAGTCGCCGGCAACTATTGATGTCGTTCAAAAAACGTTCAATTTAACAGAACAAGAAAAATATCTACTGCTTGACGCCGCTGTGGGAGAAGGATTGTTTTTCGCCGGCAAAAAACATGTGGCGCTAAGCGTTGTCGCCAGCTATACAGAAGACCAGCTAATCACCACAAACCCGGAAGAAGTTTCAAAAATTAGAGAGGCAAAAAGAAAATTAGAAACTCTCGAAGAAGTTCCTGAAATAAAAACAGCGAAAACAGAATAATATAACAAATCTAAATAAATGGCAGAAAGGCAATCAGAAACAAAAGAAAATGACTCAAACATAAAAACAAGCCAAACAGGCGATTCTAGCGGAGGACTTACTTCTCCCGAGGGAATTTTGTTGCTATGTGTTGCTGGACTTTTAGACGTTATTGGGTTTGGACTGTTTTTATTTTCTTGGCTGGCAATAGACGATTATGGCATATTGGATATTATCGGAACAGTTATTATTGGAGGATGGATGCTTTTGAGAACAGGCAGCACAGCAGGAATAGAAAAGGTTGCCAAAAAATCCGGCAAGAGGTTTGCTATTGCTTTCGGCATTGAATTGGTACCTTTTCTGGGAGGAGCTTGTCCTTCGTGGACGATATTGGTTTGGAAAGAATTAAAAAGATAATCAATAAAAGCGGTGGATAACAATTATAAAAAAACGTTTCTCTTTTTTTTGCTTTTTTTCTTTTTTTTAATAAAAGCTGATTTTGTTTTGGCGTTAGAGCAGCAATATCCTCCTATTTTTGGTTTAAGCATAGGAAGCGGCACTTTGCCTGAATATGCAAGGTATTTTTTTAATATAGGAATAGCGATAGCTGGCATTTTGGCGGTTATTGTCATAGCTTTTGGCGGAATTTACTACTTAGTTTCTTTGGGCAGAGGACAATTTACAGACGAAGGAAGACAATGGATAAAAGCTGGTATTTTGGGTTTGATTTTAACGGTTTCTTCTTATTTAATAGTATACACTATTAATCCTAATTTGGTTGTTTTTAATTTTAACGAATTGTTGCCGCTTCCTTTTAACAATTTCTTTCAGAAACCGCCGCCAAACACAACGCCCTTTGTATATTATAACGAGATACCCCTTGGGACATTAACTGAAAATACTTTATCAAGAACAATGGATTGCTATGACTTTGACAGCAACGGAGACCCGATAGAGAGCCAAATTGAAGTTGAAATAAATGATAATCGTCAGATTATTAATGGTCCCACTCTTTTAAATCATGACCGGGTTGACTGTTTTTTAAAACTAACAAAAGCGGCTGAAAAAAAATCTAAACTAATTAAAAAATTATCGGATGAAATTGTAAAATTGATGGAACAATGTTCTTGCGAAGGAAAATGCAATACTACATGCGATATAAACAATCCAGGCGCATGCTTTCTTCCCGATACTGCTCAAACTGATATTAATAAAAAATGCACATTGGGACGTTGCGTAGGCGCGGCTTGCAAACCCCTCTCAACTCCGGGAACGGGAAGCAGCAACGACTGTTGTCCAACTGATTCTGGAATAAGAAACTCAGAAACAGGTAGAAATTTTACAGTTAAGGAAATTATAGAACATGGGCCTATAAAAATCGGCAATCCTCTTCCCCAAGAGAAAACTATTACTTTTTATACTACATATGCTCATATGGACAAAATATATGCATCTATCGGAGATAGGATTATCAGAGGAGATGTTATCGGAGAAGTGGGGGGGGTCAATACTAATACGGGCGCGCATATACATTTTGCGGCTGGACTTCAAGACCCAATGTGGATAGATTCTATTTCTTTTAATATTTATTCTTCTATTAGCGCGCCAGGAGGGTCAACTGGAAATAGGGCTGCTGGCGTGTCAGGACCGATGCCTATTCCTAATGCTTACACTCCGGCTAATTTAAATTATATTTTAAGCTCTCTGGGCGCCCCTGTATCTCTTGGTTATTGTAATTGGAAAGAAGTATTCGGCTCTCTTTTGCATTCGGGGTATGCTTATTGGGCGCAAGACTGGTACTGTCCAACTCAAGCAATAACAGAAAAAGCCAAAGTAACAGCTATGGCGGGAAATCAAGATATAAAATCGACTGTGGTTGCCATTGATCCGAATGTGGGAAATGTGGTTATTGAGCACAAGTTTACAGTAGCAATCACTTCAACCCCCATTGAACTAAAAAAAGAGTTTAAAGGATTGGATGAGTTCAGAACCCAATTAACCAATGTCTCTGATTTTATTGAAACGAATAACCCTAAACCAAAAATAGACGGCAGAGAAATCGCAATTATAAAAAATGGCAATTGCCGAATTTGCGATAATGCCTGCCTTCAATGCAATAGCGATGATTCAAGCTGTTTAGCTCAATGCGAGGAAGCTAACACCGCTTGCCAAGAAGAAAGGGAAACTTGTCTGCAAAATAGCCCTTGGAGCAATTTAAAACTGATAGAACAGTTGATGTATTTTAAAGAGAAAATGAATGAAATAAAAACAAGTGTTGAAAAAGACCGCAGTCAATTACAATCCGCGGAGGGCGCGTTGGGGCAATGCTATTTGGCAGAGCCATATATTGATTTTTTAAAAACGGTTGAAAAAACCAAAAAAGAGGATAAAGTAGTTATGGCTCTGAAAACTTTTAACGACCCTGAAACCCAAAAACCGATTGATATTTATAAATATTGCAAGGGCTTTGATTATGCTAATTCTAACGCTTATACTAAATGCCAAAATATCTGTCCTGAAACATTAGAAGATAAAACGTGTTATCGGGCAGTCCCAGAATGTGATGAGGAAAATCCGCAAAACCAAGCAAATTGTCTTATAGAACAAACAGCGCGCATGAAAATCTGTTACGACAATCGCAAGTGCCCGGCTAATACCAGCCCGTTTGCGACCTTTAAAGATTGCATACAAAAATTTAACCAACAATGTTTGGCTTTGTGCGACAAAAAATATCCCTCCGAGCCAAGCGACGAGCTTGAAAAATGCAAAATAAAATGCGGCGGTTCAAAATGCCTTTTGGAAAATGAAGGAAATTGCGTTGTTAATTTTCCGCAGTTAAAAACTTGTACAGATAAATACAGCGACCCTGATAATTTGAAAAATTGCATGGATAATTCATTTTTATGCAAATACGGTTCCGACCAATATGCCGGCTATCCTGATTGCGCAAAAAACCAGGGACAATATTCTTCCTCTTATCTTTATCAAAATCCGGACAAGCAAAAATGCAGATATCCCTACCGGTTGTATACATACTCTAACGGCGTTAATTCCGGACAAACCTGCTTAAATCTTTATCCAGAAACAGCCAAGTGCCCATCTGCCTCAATGTGTCCAAAGTGTCCATGCGGAATTATAAACGAAACAATTAATTATGATTCCGGAGAAAGCGGCGGCGGCGGAGGTAGCGGTGGCGGAGGAAATGGAAGCAACGGAGGGAATGGCGAAGAACTTTCAACGAAAATCTTAGGATACCAAATTGCAACTGGAGCTTGTAACGAGTCTTCTTATAATGACGACCCTTTAACTTTTTACTGCCAGCAAAACTGGTGGAACAAAGAAATTAAGACTGAAGAGAAAAATCCAATTCCGATAGGAAAAGAAAAAATTTGTTCAAAAGAAAAAGAAATTCCTGTCGGCCAAACAATAGATGATGCCGAAAAATGGGCTGACGAACTTATTAAAAATATTGATAATTTTACTAAAACAACCGGCGAAATGATACAATACGTAAAAAGCATTATTCAAGAACAAAATTATTGCCAATGCGACAGCGCTTGCGAGGAAGGCCGTCCTTGTTCTTTCAGTTGCCGATATTTTCCGGAAACAGACACCGCTGATGCTAGCTGCACTCCGGTATTGTGCGCTGGCATCTCCTGCCAAAAAATGATTAACTTGCTCAGGGGGGGAGCAACAAAAAATTGCAAAGCAGCAAAAAATGGGATATTCTATTATTATGATAGAATATACAAAGAGTCCAAAACATTTTATAAATTTGCTATATTAGACGGAAGAACGGATATCGTAAAAAAATTAAGCTATTCAAGAAAAAAAATGAACGAAGCTGGCACTGCCCAAAGCGCTTTTGACAGGGAAATAAAAATCTTAAGCTGTGAAAGGGTTCAAGATGAAATTATTTCTCCTATAAAAGAAGGAAAAGTTAGGGTGGAAAATAAAACCATAGAATCTTATTGTTATGGAAAAATTTTAGGAAAAATTTTAAAAACTCCCGAGCCTCTGGCAGATAATTGGTTTTACTGCGAGCAGAGGCAGGGGATTAATGAATAAAAAAATGACAAAAAACCATAAATATTTTTTAGTTTTTTTCACGATGATTTTTTTGTTTTTTTTGAGCACTGGCTTTGTTTCTGCTCTTGAAATAACAGACTACCCCAACATACCACTTGCTCCAATAATAACAAAAGATAGCAAATTGCCTGATTTTATTGCTTATTTTTTTGCCTTGGGGATATATTTGGCCGGAGCGTTAGCTGTTATTTCTTTAGCCATTGGCGGCATTCGCCTAATAACATCTGCTGGAAATCCGGGAGCAATAGGAGACGCGAAAGAAAGAATTATAGGAGCTATTTTAGGATTGGTTCTTACTTTATCTTCCGTTATAATTTTAAAAACCATCAACCCCGCTTTTATAACCCCGACGTTAACCCCACTAGAAGCAGGAGAGGGAGTTTTTTACACTAATGGTTCCGAAGAAAAACCAGCCCCAGACGCCGAACCAGATATCTCGTCCATCCCCGCTGGTTATGAAAAAATACTTTATAGGTGCGCAGGCAATACAGGAAATGACCCGACCTTATTGATTTGGAAATTCCCGGAAAAAAACTTTAAAGGAAGCGATGCAAACTATGGCGGAGTTTCTGTTGTCAGAAAAGCATGCGGCGAAGAAGAGCCCTTAAACAACACCGGCTCTTTTAAAAGGAGCTTTGAAACACCCGGGGTTTATTATTTCCTTGGAACAGATGCTACGGGCTATATGTCTCAAGCAAGTCTTTCAGACGCGCAAGAAATAGAAGAGCCTTTTAAAAGCAAGGCGAAATCAATTCTGGTTATCAACGACATTAAAAATAATATCGATTATGGCGTTTTGCTACATAAAGAAATTAATTTTAGAGGAGACTGTGCTTGGATATACGACGCAGACCTACAACCAGGAGAAAGGGGTATTTTAAACATTGATTTTCCAATGTCGTCTATAAATATTTTTAATCTTAACAGGGTCCTTCCAGAAACTTCTGGCAATGGCATAATTTTTTACAGCAAACCATTTGGCTATAAAACAGGGGCCAATGCAGGATATTATTTTGTCAAACAAGAAGCAATAAGTAATTTTTGGAGTAGTCGGGATAATGATCTAGGATTAGGAATATTAGATTTTAGTGAGAGTTATGATTATATTTCTGTTCCAGAAGAGGAAAAAACTTTGTGTAAAAATTTCAAAAATTGCTCCGGGTCTATAAAGATTCAAGGAAATTATTTAGTTATTCTTTTTGCGCAACAACGCCAATCCCAACGTGTATATTGCCAGGTTTTTAAAGAGGATGTTCCTAATTTGAAAGAGGAGGAAGTAATTGCCGCAGAGGGAAGAATATTAGATTTTATACATATAATACCCATAAAATAAAAAATGGAGTATAAAAAAGTTATTAGTGTTTTTGTTGCTGTTTTTATATTATTCTTTTACGGTTTTAATTTTACTGCGGCGCTGGAGGTCCAATATCCTGCATTGTCAACTGGAGCAAGTATAACCGCTAATACCCCCCTGCCAGAATATTTAAAATATGTGTTTGATTTTGGGATGTTTCTCGGTTTTTTTATTATTTTTCTCACTTTAGTTTTCGCTGGCGTGCTTTATTTATTGTCTCCTGCGGTTCCAAACGCATCAGCAATGGCAAAAGACAGAGTTTCTGGCGCGATTTCCGGCCTGCTTATTTTGGCAACTGTTTATTTGATTATCACTACAATCAACCCGGAATTAAAAATTTTTAAACTTGGCGAAATAGACACTGTCCCTCCGCCGCCAGACCCGGAACAACAGGCGGGCGTTTATATTTATAATCAAAATAATTGTTCTCCTCTTGTGCCAGAGTCGCCTCATGTCACAAACATCCCTGACTTGGGCCCGCTAACAAATAGGGCGAATGCCGTTGATATTGTCCAACATCCGGGCGAAAATATTTATTATATCTCTATTTTATACGATTCGCCCAATTTTTGGGGTAAATGCCAATATATCAACCCGAATCGTCGCTGTGTTCAAATAGAACCTTTTGCCGCTTCGGCATCAATTTATCAATATGATAATTCTCCAAGCGACGAGGGAGTAGTTTTTTATAGAAAATCTTTTTACAATCGCGAGGGCGGTTGGTATAGAGTTTCAAATGATGATATTAAAAATGCTATTAAAAATGGTAAAATCTATGTTATGGAGCTTTCTAAATTTAAATTCAACGACGTCCCGGAAAATGAGCAAAATTGCATAAAATGGGATATGGGCGGTTTTTGCATAGCCAAAGAGCCGCCGAGTTTATCCGGCAAAAATATTTCTTCTATAGAAATAAAGGGAGATTATATGGTTTTGCTTGTATATTTTGACAAGTCGTCAGATGCAGAAACGGGGCCGTGGTCTTTTTGTCAGGCGTTTCCAACAAAAGACGATGTAAATAAAGACGGACCAAAACAAATAAAATGGGAAAGCGTAAGGAATATAAGCACGGGGAACCCTCCTAATTTTGCGATTATTTTTTCTGTAAAACAAAAATAAGAATCAACTTCTATCGGGGCTTGATTACTATATGCCTGTCCGGGCTTTCTCCTTGGCTTTCTGTAACAATATCCGCTCTTTGAGATAATTCCGCATGAATAACCCTTCTCTCATAGGCTGACATTGGAAAAAGAGACTTTTCTCCTTTAGTCAAAGAAACTTCATCCGCCAGCTCTTTGGCTATTCTTTTTAAATATTCTATTTTGCTTTGTTTATATTTATTAATGTCTAGATTTAGATAAAAAATCTTTTGTATTTTTTTAATTAATATAGCTCTTAAAAGACGCTGGATTTCGAAAAGCGTTTGCCCCTTTTCTCCAATTAAAATCTGCGGCTCCTCTATGGTTGTATTTAAATCGACAACCTCGCTGATTTCGGAGTTTTCCGCCGCAACTTTATTCACCTCAATTGATAAGGGCTCAGTTGTCATTTTTTGAAAAAATTCTTCTGCAACCTCTTTTATTTTTTTAATATCGTTTTGGTCTATCATATAGGGGCAGTTTTTTTAAGAATGAAATATTGCTGTATTATTGAAAACGCTCCGCTGGTTATCCAATAAAGCCCGATAGCTGACGGCAGACTCATAAGAATGAAAACTGTTAAAAAGGGGAAAAAATAAACCATTTGTTTTTGCATTATTTGCGATATATCAGAACTTTTTTCTTGCCCTGGGATACTCTTTGGCATTAACATTTTTGTCTGAAAAAACTGGGATATGCCAGCCAAAACAGCAAGCGCAAAATTTGCTTTAGACAAATCTACTATGCCTAAAAAAATAGAGTTTATTTGCTCTGGCCTAGAAACAAAACTGTATAAATTGGCAAGCTCTTCTGGGTTTAATCCCTTCCAAAAAACCGTGTAAAGGGCGATTAAAATTGGAAGCTGTATGATTGCCAAAAATAAACCAGAAAAAGGATTAATCTTTTCTCGACGATAAAGCTCTAGTGTCTCTTTTGCTAATTGTTCTTTGTTGTTTTTGTGTTTTTTTTGAATTTCCTGTATTTTGGGCTGTAGCGCCTGTAGGGTTTTTTGGGAATTTAGGGCTTTGATAGAAATTGGATAAATAATTATTCTGATTATTATGGTTAAAAGTATAATGGCCACTCCAAAATCGTGTCCTGGCAAATAATTATAAAGAAAAACCAAAGAATTAAATAAGGGTTGGTATAAAAGAACGTCAAAAAATTTTATTAAAAGTTCAAACATTTAAGTTTGTTGTTATGTTTTTAAGAAGGGCATTTAAAATTTCTTTTGTTTCTAAAAAATTCTTTTTTTCTAAGCCGGGAAGAGCAATCAGCGCAACGTCTATTCCTTTTCTGATTTTTTTAATATTTTGCCGCGCGACAGCCCTTATTCTTCTTTTTATTTTATTCCTCAAAGCTGCTTTTTTAGAAACTTTTTGGCTTACAATAAAACCAAAACGGCTTTCTTCTAAGTTGTTTTGGACTATTTTTAATATTAGAAAACCATTTCTAAAACTTTTTCCTTTTTTAAAAAGCGTCTCGAAGTCTTTTTCTTTTCTAAGTCGGTTTATCTTCGATAACATGTTATTTTTTTACCGTTAATCTTTTCCTGCCTTTTTTTCTCCTGTTTTTTACAACCGTTCGGCCTGTTTTGGTTTGTTTTCTTTTTAAAAAACCGTGTGTTCTCCTCCTTTTTTTCTTTTTTGGCTTATACGTAAAACTCATATTGGCTTTTATTTTTTAATTAGTATAATATATTAGTATAATATAAAAAATTGGTCTGGTCAATATAAGTTTTAGCTCAAAATATAACGCACAGGTTGTCCACAGCTTAATAACATAAACCGATGATTTGTTTTGATTTGACAAACATTCAAATAAAAGAAAAAATGAAGTATTATTATAAGTTTTTAATTTTTAACCTTGTTTATGAACAATAATGAACTTTGGCAATCGGTTTTAGCCCAAATGCAATTTCATATTTCTAAAGCCAATTTTGCTACATGGTTCCAAAATACTGAAATTGTTTCTAAGGATAATGAAACGGTAGTTATTTCTGTTCCTAACGCTTTTTCTAAAGAGTGGCTGAGCAATAAATATAATAAATTGATTTTAAAAACACTGCACGATATAGATGATAAAATAAAAGACCTGTCTTTTGTTATAAAGTCGCAAAATCAAAAAACCCCTGCCCTAAAGGTTCTAATAGAAAAAGACGCGGTTGAAACCGAACAGTTAAAATTTGACGAGTTTAAAACTAATAAAGAAACCAATTTAAACCCCCGCTATACTTTTGATAATTTTGTGGTAGGGTCTTTTAATGAGTTGGCCCACGCGGCCGCGCTTGCTGTTTCAGATAATTCTGGATTTGCGTACAATCCTTTATTTATTTATGGGGGGGTGGGGCTGGGAAAAACACATCTTATCCAGGCTATTGGAAATAAAGTGGCTGATAGTCCCAAAAAAAAGAAAGTTCGGTATATTTCCTCAGAAAAATTCGTGTCTGGTATTGTCTCCGCTATAAGAACAAACACTATGGAGGTTTTTAAGGCTAGTTTGTCGCCCATAGATGTTTTAATTATTGACGATATACAGTTTATAGCGGGAAAAAACAAAAGTCAGGAAGAATTTTTTCATGTTTTTAACTCTTTATATGAAAAAAATAAACAAATAATTCTTTCTTCGGACAGGCCTCCGAACGCTATCCCCGAACTAGAAGATCGTCTTAGGTCTAGGTTTGAAGGGGGGATGATTGCAGATGTAAGCTTGCCAGATTACGAGACGAGATTAGTTATTTTAAAAACAAAACTTCAGGAAAAAAACATGGAACTTCCAGAGGATGTTTTAGACTATGTTGCCACAAACGTAAAAAAAAATATTCGGGAATTAGAGGGGGCTTTAAATAGGTTGTTAATTTTTTTCAAAATAAACAACAATATCCCCAACCTTGAAACGTCAAAAAAACTTTTAAGGGGTTTTGTTTTTTCTCCTTTTGATGTGGCTAATTATAAAAAAATTATTGAAATCGTTTCTAAATTTTATAATTTGGAGGAAAAAAGCCTTTTTGACCCGACAAGACGCAAGGAAATAGTAAAACCAAGACAAATAGCTATGTTTTTATTAAGAAGAGAGTTAAAATATTCCTTTCCGGCTATTGCTAGAAAGTTTGGCGGCAAAGACCACACAACAGCGATTTACGCTTATAAAAAAATTCTCCAAGAAAGTGAAGAAAATAACAAACTAACAGAGGAGTTGGGGTTAATAAAACAGAGGATATATAGTGGATAAAAGAATTAAAATAATAATGTATTTATTTTAATAAAAAAATAATAAAACAATACACATTTTTTTATAATCCCCCAAACACAAGATTTCCACAGTTATTTTTTTAAAAAAATAATACTAAATAAGCGTAAATTATTTTTTTAAAAAAATAAAACTCAAATACTAACAATAACAATAACAATAATATAATTAAATAAATATATTATTAATTATTATGAAAATAGAGATTTTAAAAGAAAATTTAAAAACTGGTTTAAGTATTATAGAGAAGGTCGTTGGTAAAAATTTGTCTTTGCCAATTTTAGACAATGTTTTAATTAATACAGAGGATAATTTTTTAAGCTTGAACTCCACCGATTTAGAAACAGCTATAAAGTTGTGGATTTTAACCAGAATTGTAAAAAAAGGCAAAGTGGTTGTTCCTGCGAAACTTCTTTCCAGTTTTATTTCTTCTTTGCCGGACGAAAAAATATCTATAGGGGCTAATGGTCAAAATATAGAAATTGAGTGTAAAAATTTTAAAACCCAAATTCATGGATATAACCCGGAAGAATTTCCAATTATTCCAGAATTTAAAGATTTAGAATTTTTAGAGGTGGATAATAAAAAGTTTTGCCAAGGGCTTTCTCAAGTAGTGGATTTTTCGTCTTTATCGCAGACAAGACCAGAAATATCGGGCGTTTATTTTCTTTTTTCTAAAAATTTAATAAAAATTGTAGCCACAGATAGTTTTAGATTGGCCGAAAAAGGCGTTTCCCTGGAAAAACCGCTTGAAAAAGACCGCTCTTTTATTCTTCCGCAAAAACCCGCAAGAGAAATGATGAATATTTTAGGAGAGAAAGAAGGCATTTTAAAAATATATTTTTCACCAAACCAAACAATGTTTGAATTTCCAATGAAAGAAACGCCCCACCCGCAAATTCAAATTATCTCCCGGTTGATAGAAGGAGAATATCCAAACTACCAAGACATTATTCCTAAAAAATTTAAAACGCGCGTTGTTTTAAAAAGAGACGAGTTTTTAAATCAAATTAAAACAGCATCTTTGTTTTCTGGCAAAATCAATGAAATAAAATTTACTATAAAAACCGAGAACAAAGAAGTAGAAATATTTGCCAAAGATCCAGATATTGGAGAAAGTAGATCGACGATGTCGGCAAAAATAGAAGGCGATCCAATAGAGGTTTCTTTTAATCACAAATTTTTAACAGACGGACTTTTAAAAATTAAAAGCTCTGAGGTTTTTTTTGATTTAAATAAAGAAGAGGGGCCTTGTGTGTTGCGACCAGTGGGAGACATAAGTTATCTTTATGTGGTAATGCCCATTAAATCAACAGAGGCCTAAAGTTAAAATGTTATTCGGTTGGAAATAATGTTTTGTTCTCTAACCAATTTTTAACGCCAATCTCCCAAAAAAGATATTCAATGTCGTCTGTTGGGTTTTGAGGAGGGGGACCCAAGGGATTGTCTTTGTTAATATAGTATAAAATACTATGAGGATTATTGGGGTCTGTTTGGCCCAATAAAACAGGATTTATATTTGTTATTGGGTCTGGGGGAACAAAGTTTTCTACCACATAGGTTTCTAATAATTTTTGTATTACTTTTCTCCAAATCGGAGCCGCCAATCCAATGCCGGTTTTTTTATTTGTTGAGGAATTGTCATTATTTCCAACCCAAACCCCGACTGCCGCAGACGGAGTATATCCCATTGTCCATGCGTCGTTAAAATACTGCGTGGTTCCGGTTTTTGCGGCAACTTGATAGCCGTCAAAATACAGCGCGTTATTTGTTCCAAAAATAGGAGCTCTAGCCGAGTTGTCAGATAAAATATTATTTATTTGTCTCGCTACCTGCGTGTCTAAAACCTTAGTGGGTTCTTTTTTATTTTGTTCAATAGTTTTTCCTTCATTATCTTCTATTTTTAAAATACTAACAGGCGGAGTTCTCAACCCCTCTGCGGCGAACACGCTGTAAGCAGAAGTCATTTCTAATAATATTACCTCTCCTCCACCCAGCACCAAAGATAATCCATAACGATCCGGTTCATTTAAAGTTGTAATCCCGAGGTTTTGGGCTGTTTGCAGGCTGTCTTTTAGTCCCGACAAATATAAAGTTTTAACCGCGGGCAAGTTTAGAGACCCGGCCAATGCTTGACGCAAAGAAACTTTTCCCCTATACGTGCCGTCGTAATTTTGAGGATGATAACATTCTAATCCATACATATCTTTAGATTGGTTCGCATAGGGGCTACAATAGGGGTTAAATTCGGTTTTTACATCCCAAAGCACAGTATCTGGGGTATATCCTTTTTTAAACGCCGTAGCGTAAACAAAAGGCTTAAAAGCCGACCCCGGCTGCCGAAGGCCCATTGTGGCCACGTCAAATTTTGGAGTAAAAGAACAAAGGCCCTGCGGAGTTTCATCGCAACCCTCAGGATATGATTTTTCAAAATAATCTTTAGAACCAATCAAAGATAAAATTTCTCCTGTTTTTGGAGCAATAACAACCAAAGCGACATTGTTTGCATTAAATGTTTTATTTGTTTCATCGGCAGATTTTATTATTTGCTCGGCGTAATCTTGCAACTCCCAATCCAGTGTCGTATAAACTTTTAATCCTTTTTCTTTAAGAAAATCTTCGCCATATTTGCCTTCCAGATATTTTTTAACATACATCACAAAGTGCGGGGCTTTTATAGGTATTATATTTTCAGCAAAAATTATTTTTTCTTGTTTCGCTTTTTCTAATTGGTCTTTTGTGATATATCCGAGCTTTTCCATTCTTCTTAATACATAATCCTTTTCTTCTAATAGTTTGTTTTTGTTCGGTCCGTACGGGGAATAGTGGCTTGGAGCTTTTATCATTGACGTTAATGTGGCAGCTTCCGCCAAGGAAAGATTAAATGAAGACTTTTTAAAATATGACTGGCTAGCCGCCTCAACGCCATAAATGCTCCCCCCCAAAGGAATTTGATTTAAATACCATTCAAAAATTTGGTCTTTTGAATATCTTCTTTCTATTTCTAAACTTAAAACAACCTCTCTTATTTTTCTGCCGATAGTTTTTTGTCTTGTTAGGTAAACAGAACGGATAAGCTGCTGGGTTATCGTTGATGCTCCCTGGCTGGCAGTCTGTAATTTAAAATCAATTAAAATCGCCCTTATCACGCCCTCAAAATCTATGCCATTATGCTCGTAAAATCTGGCGTCTTCCGAAGCAAGTATCGCGCGTTTTAAATTGTCGGATATTTGAGAAAAAGAAATAATTTCTCTTTTTTCATTGCCGTAAATATCGTATAAAAGTATTTTACCTGTTCTGTCGTAAATTTTAGTTGATTGTATAAATGGACTTTCGGTGAACTTTTCTGGTCTCGGTAAATCATAGGTGTAATAAAAAAACAAAAATATAATAAGCGCGCATCCAGTCAAAAACAAGAAAAATAAATATTTTAAAAACGCCAAAGCGACTTTTCGCGCTCCTTTTCCTTTTTTTGTTTTTAACATTTTTTTATTATACATTAAAACAAAAACCCCGTTTTTATTTTTTTATTAACGGGGCTATGTTTTTTATTCTGTTTCCAATTCTTCGTCATCTAATTTTTCATCATCATCCTCGCCTTCGGCTTCTTCTAATTCCTCCTCTTCCTCGGCGTCGTTCCATGTATCATCGTCAAAATCATCTTCTTGGTTTATAAGCTTAGTTAAAAATTCCTCTTCCATATTTTACAACTTATTTTTAAAAAATAAACGCATTTTTATGGGTTTATTTTAAAAAACAAGCTTTGTTAATAGACCCTTTGTCCCTATTATATTTTTTCATAAACTATTGTCAACCCTTTACTTTTCCACAGGCCTAACAGAGCGGACATTTTAAGGCGGCGCAAATCGCCACTCCTAACGCATCAAAAGCGTCATCTTTTTTTCTATTATTTTTTTTAAGGTCAAAATTACTAATATCCACTGTTTTTTTTATCATTTCTTGAACTTGTTTTTTTTCCGCCCTGCCGTAACCAGTAATAGTCATCTTTATTTGAAGGGGCGTGAACTCAAAAAGAGGTATTTTCTTTTGAGCCGCCGCCAGCAATATAACGCCCTTTGTTTGGCTTACAGGCATAACGGTTTTTAAATTTTTGAAAAAAAATAAAGTTTCGACAGATACTATTTCTGGTCTATGTTTTTCTATAAGTTTTGTTATTTCTTTATATATTTTTTTTAACCTCTCTCCCGTTGTGGTAAATTTATCAGTGATTATGCAGCCAAAATCAATAACTTCCAAGCTTCGGTTTTTATTTTTTTTAATAATGCAGTATCCGACGATCACCGACCCAGGGTCGATTCCGATAATTATCATATATTATTTTAAATTTGAGTAAATATCATTAACATCGTCGCTTTCATCTAATGCCTCAAAAAGTCTCTGTGAAGCCCCTTTTTCTTTATCGGAAACCTCAACCTCTTCCTTGGCAACCCATTCCAAAGAAGCAGACTCTGTTTTTATTTGTTTTTCCTCAAGTGCTTTTTTTATTTTTTCCAAATCTTCCGGTTTTGTGTAGAGGGTAAGCAGGTTGTCGCTCTGAAAAACATCTTCAGCTCCAACCTCTATCGCCAAAAGTTCTAATTCTTCTTTTATTTTTGTTTCGCAATTTATTATAATTGCTCCTTTTTTATCAAAAAGCCATCTTACAGCCCCTTCCCCGGCTAATTTGCCGTTGTTTTGGTTTAGAATGGTTTTTATTTCGCCCAAGGTTCTATTTTTATTATCTGTAATTCCTTCAATAATAATAGCAATTCCTCCAGGTCCAAATCCCTCGAAAGAAACTTCTTCTAATTTTTCTCCAGCTAATTCGCCAGTACCTTTTTTAATAGACCTTTCAATGTTCTCTTTGGGCATATTAAATTTTTTAGCTTGGTCTATCGCGAGCCTTAGTTTGGAATTGGTTATAGGGTCTCCTCCCGCATCTTTTACAGCAATAGTGATTAATCTGCCCATTTTAGAAAAGATTTTGCCTTTTTTCGCGTCAGCAACCTCTTTTTGCGCTTTTATGGTTTTAAAATGACTATGTCCCGACATGATTATTTATTTTAAATTTAATAAATAAGACGATTATTGCAGAAATTATAGTTATTGAGAGGGCGATTAAAAACAAAAACCAAGGATTTGTGTTTTTAATATTTTCTTGACCATTTATTTGTTGCCCAATAACTACTAACCCCTTATCGGTTTCCTTATTATTACCAGAATTTTCAATTTTAGACAAGTTTTTTGGTTCATATCCGGCGTTGTTTTGAGCAATAATATTTTTTGTGTCGGGGGTTAGGGATGCGCTCCATTGCCAATTTTTCCCTATTTTATTATACGATTGGTTAGAGGGGGATTTTTCATAATTTATAGAGTCAATAATTTTTTCATTGGGCCAATAAAGAGAGAGTCCGTCAATTGTATTGTTTAAAGTAATTTTTGTATCAGGCCTTTTAAAAACTAAATAACCGTAAGCAGATATTTTTGTGTTTTCAGACAAAAAATAATTCGTTGTTGTTCCTTCTTTGTCTTTTATTTTCCAACCAGATAAATCAACTTCAAAATTATTTGTGTTATAAAGCTCAATCCATTCGTTTTCCTCATCAGCTCCTTTTGGGCTCGGTAAAATTTCGTTAAAAATAATTCCGTTTGGATAAGTAATGGTCGGTGAAGCGGCGCCTTCGGCGCCAGATGTCGGACTTCCCG
>JBBTVX010000001.1:0-159945 GCA_038063015.1 Patescibacteria group bacterium | reverse complement strand
ACTCCCCGCGGGAAGTCCGACATCTCCTGGCTGTTCTGCCGTGTTTTGAATGTTTAAATTTTGTTCATTTGAATTTATTTCGGACTTCGAATTTAGAATTTTCGATTTTTCACCGACATAAGCGAGCCCTTGGTCCTTAATTTTTTGTAAAGTTTTTTCTCCTATGCCTTTTACTCTTAGTAAATCATCAACCGAGGAAAAAGGCCTTGCGTCTATTATTCTTTGCGCTATCACCGGCCCCACCCCTGTTATTTCCTCTAATTGTTCCAGCGAGGCAGTGTTAATTTCCACTTTATCAGTCGCTGAAACAAAAACTGAAAATAATAATAGAACTAAAAATATAAAAACTTTTTTCATTTTAAATAAGATGGTTTTGATTTCCTTTTTGTTTTATGCCTAGGTGCTCGTAGGCGAGGCGCGAGGCAATCCTGCCCTTGGGAGTTCTTTCAATAAACCCGCATTGCATTAAATAAGGCTCATAAATATCTAAGATAGTGTCTTCTTCTTCAAAGCTGGCTGCCGCTAATGCCTGGAGTCCCACTGGACCGCCTTCAAATTTTTCTATAATCGCCAACAAAATTCTTTTATCGCCGTGTTCAAGGCCCATTTCGTCAATTTCTAAGAAACGAAGAGCATGGTCGGTGAGAGTTTTTGTGACTAATCCGTCTCCCTCTACTTGGGCAAAGTCCCTTACTCTTTTTAAAAGACGATTGGCAACTCTTGGCGTAAAGCGCGAGCGCTTAGCAATTGTTTTTATTGCATCTGGTTCTATTTGTAGTCCTAAAATTTTGGCTGACCTTTCAACTATTTTTTCAATGCTATCTTGTTGATAAAAATTAAGCTGAAAAGTTGCGCCAAACCGACTCCTTAAAGGAGAAGACAACAACCCCGGCCTTGTTGTGGCGCCAATTAAAGTAAACCTTGGCAAATTTAACTCCATTGTTCTGGCCATTGGACCCTTGCCTAAAATAAGATTTAATTTATAATCCTCCATGGCGGGATATATATATTCTTCTATTGTTTTATTTATTCTATGAATTTCATCAATAAATAAAACATCTCCTTCTGACAGATTAGTTAAAATCGCCGCTAAATCTCCGGCTCTTTCAATCGCGGGGCCCGAAGTTATTCTGATTTGTTTTTCCATTTCAATTGCCACCAAGTGCGCTAAAGTTGTTTTTCCTAAACCAGAACTGCCGTAAAGCAATAAATGGTCGGGAGACTGGCCTCTTTGTTTGGCTGCTGTTAAAATTATCCTTATATTCTCTTTGATTTTTTCTTGGCCAACATAATCCGACCAATTTTTAGGCCTTAGGGCAGAATATAGGACGTTATCATCACTGTCTGGTTTTTCTGTTATAGTTCTTGACATAAAGATTATAAATTGATATAATATAATTTATTGACTAAAATATCCAAAACAGCTCCGGAGTTGGAGGCTTTATATGGGTTTGTTTCAGTTTCCGGGTAATCTTGCTCCGGCTCGATTATTCCTCAAACAAACCTTTACTTATGTCCCAGACATAAAGACGCCTCCAACTCCGGAGCTGTTTTTTTAAAGAGAGGGTTTTTCCCCGCCTGCGCCGGCAGGTTCGTCTTCTTCAACAACCCTCAAAATTTCTTCCAATGTTGTGTTTCCCAAAACAACATCAATCAAACCCGACTGATACATCGTTACCATTCCTTTTTTTACAGCTAATTTTCTAACCGACGAAACTGGCGGGTTGGTTAAAATGAATTTTTCCATTTCAGAGTCCACCAAAAATGCTTCAAATAATCCTTGTCTGCCTTTGTACCCTGTAAAATTACAAAAATCACAGCCCTTTTCTTTTATTCTTTTGATTTCTATTTTATTTAAATCAGGCAGTTTTATTTCGCTCGGCAATCCCTTTAACCCTTTTTTAATTTCGCCCAATTCTTTAGCGGTTGGCTTGGAAAGGGCAGAACATTGTTTACAAGTTTTTCTCACTAATCGCTGCGCTACGGCCATTTTTAAAGCTGGCGCTATTGAAGAGGCATCGGCGCCGAGGTCTACAAGTCGCGGGATAGTCCCAGCCGCGTCATTAGTGTGTAAAGTAGAAAGTACCAGGTGGCCTGTTAAAGCCGCTTGGAGAGCTATTTTAGCTGTTTCTAAATCTCTGATTTCGCCAACCAATATTACATCTGGGTCCTGTCTTACAATAGACCTTAATCCGTCTGAAAAGTCATACCCTTTTTCCGGCGCCACTTGGGTCTGAGAAATGCCTTTTAGGTGATACTCAATAGGGTCTTCAATTGTAATAATTTTAATTTCTGGATTTTGAATCTTTTTTAGAAATGCGTAGAGGGTGGTTGTTTTACCAGACCCAGTGGGACCCGTAACGATTATCATTCCGTTTGGCTTTTGTATTTCTTTTTCAAAAATTTTATATAAGTCTTTTCTTAAGCCCAATTCGTCTATTCCTATTAAATTTTTGGGATTTAAAATTCTCATTACAATTGATTCGCCATATTCAGCCGGCAAGCTGGACGTTCTTATTTCAATTAAAGAATCTCCAATTTTAATTGTAAATCTGCCGTCTTGGGGTTTATCTGTAATATTTAATTTTAATCTTGATAAGAGTTTTAATCTGGAAACTAAGCTATGATATGTATTCTGTTCAAAAAAAATAACGTCTTGCAAGACGCCATCAAGTCTTATTCTTAATTTAGAATCGTTTTCCTGGGGTTCAAGATGGATATCAGAAGCATCAAGGTTAATCGCGCCGAATAAAATAATATCTAAAAGATTAGTGGTGTTTTGTCCTATATATTCTTCTGTTTTCTTTTTAAAGCCCTCTATATTCTTTACATCCTTTTTTACCTCTTCTATTATTTCGGGAGCGATTGTCACCGACCCTAATAATTTTTTATTTGCTGCATCCATATTAAATAATTTTAAATATTATCTATTATTTCTTTTATATTGGCCCCTTTTTTCATTAGAAGTCCGGCCGCCTCAAACACATCAGCGGTTGTTTTTGAATTTTTAAAATTATCGGTGTAAATTATTAGTCCCGTCAAAAGACAATCGGCGGCTTCTTTTTTGATTGAATCTTTATTAATTAATTTTATTAAATCAATTAATATTTCCGAGAAAGAGCAATTTTTTATCAAATTAATCTTGCCGAAATTTTTATTTTCTTGGTTATTGTCTATATTTAAAATAGGAGAGTCTATTAGAAAACCAAAAGAATCTAACTTCTCTAATAATTGTACCCTAAAATCTTGTATTCCTAAAGCGACAACCATGTCTGGCTTAGACCCCGAGAAATAAAAAGAAATATCATCTTTTTTTATATTACCATTATCTATGGTCAAATGTATTTTTAACGCTTCGTCGTTTTTTTCATAATAGACCTGTGAAACATCAGTTAATTTCCGAGGGATTGAAATAACAAAATTTTTAGGGTAGGAAATAAAGTCTAAAGAAGGAATTAAAAATTTTAATTTTTCCGGCAGTTCTTCTATAATTAAGTTTACATTTTTATTTAATTCTTTTAAAGTATAAAAAAGAGCCAAAGCGCCAGCAATGCTCTCTGGTTCATTAGTTTGAGGGGGTATAATATAGATGTTTTTAGCTTCTTTAATAAGTTGATTAGCTTGTTCTAGGTCTGTCATATTTTTAGAATTAGTTTAAGATATATTTTACCCTATGCGATTTTAATTTTTAAGTCAACCCTTTATTAACATGCAAAAAAAAATTATAACAAACAGCGCGAAAGAAACTCAAAATTTAGGGGAAAATTTAGCCCTTCGCCTTTACTCGGGGCAAGCAAAAGAAATTAAAAATAGGAAATCGGCAGTTGTTTTTGGCTTGCAAGGAAATTTAGGCGGAGGCAAAACAACTTTTTTACAGGGTTTCGCCAAAGGACTAGGCGTTAAAGAAAAAATTTTAAGCCCGACTTTTGCGATAATGAAAAGATTTGTCATCGTCAAAAAGTCATTCAAAAATTTTTATCATATTGATTGCTACAGGATAAAAAACGAAAAAGATATATTAGAGATGGGTTTAAAAGAAATCATTTTGGATTCCAAAAATATTGTGGCAATTGAATGGTCGGAAAGAGTTAAAAAGATATTGCCCAAATCAACGATTGTTATCAGGTTTGATTTTATAGATAAAAAGAAGAGAGAGATAAATTTTAAAATGTGATACAATATAATATGGAAGAAGAAAAAAGATTAATAATTATCGATTCTAATGCCCTATTACACAGGGCATTTCATGCCCTGCCACCCTTAACTAATAAAAAGGGCGAAGCAACCGGCGCCGTTTACGGATTTTTATTAATTTTATTTAAAGCTATAAAAGATTTGCAAGCCAATTATATTGTTGCCTGCTTTGACACAAAAGCTCCTACTTTTCGCCACGAAAAATTTAAAGAATACAAAGCCCAAAGGCCGAAAACTCCAGATGGGATTGTTTCTCAAATATCAATCATAAAAGAAGTTTTGGAAAGTTTTAAAATTCCTATTTTTGCAAAAGAAGGATTCGAGGCAGATGATTTAATAGCTACGATCGCTAAAAAAACAGAAGAGAAATCTGAGATATATATCCTTAGTGGCGATTTAGATAATTTGCAGTTGGTTAACGACAAAATAAAAGTGTATACTTTAGGTAAAGGGATAAAAGACGCAGTTGTTTATGACACAAAAAGGGTTATTTCGCGCTTTGGGGTAACGCCAGCGCAAATAATTGATTTCAAAGCGTTATCTGGAGATACTGCCGATAATATTTCAGGAGTGCCCGGTATAGGCAAAAAAACAGCATCCGAATTAATTCAAAAGTTTGGCAATATTAAAAATTTATATAGCGAAATTAGCCAAGGAATGGCGAATATCAAACCAAGGATTAAAGACCTTTTAATAGTCCATAAAAAAACAGCTCTTTTGTCTCTTGACTTGGTTGAGATGAAAAAAGATGTTGATATAGAGTTTTTGCTTGAAAGTTGTGAGTTTGGAAAATTCAATTTAAAAGAAGTGGAAGATAAATTAAAAGCGCTTGATTTTAACACCCTTATTAATCGTCTGCCCTTACTTTTAAATCGCTAGCAAATTATTAAAATTTATATTTTATATTAATATGAAAATATCTAATATTTCATTGAAAATAGCAATACCCATAATCGTTGCAGGAATATTTACTATTGCGGTTTTTATAGCCCTGAACTACGAAAGACTAGATGCTAGTTTTTATATTGTTTTTATTCTTGTTGCTATTTATATTTTTTTATTTGGTTTTGCCACTGGACAAAAGTTTACTATACCGGTAAAAAAATTATTAAAAAGAGCAACGGATTTAAGCGAGGGGGATTTAACAACAAGAATTTATTTAGAAACCAAAGATGAGTTTGGCGACTTGGCTAAAATTTTTAATAAGATAGCCGACGAACTTGAAGAAAGCCGGTCTAAAACCGAGACAACAGAGAAGTCGGTTGACATAAGGGTAAAAGCAAGAACTCAGGCGTTGGAAGAAACAATAAACGCTTTAGAACAAAAGGTTAAAAACAGAACAATAGAACTTCAGAGGATAATAAACGAGTCAGAAAAAATACAAGAAAAAACAAAAACCAAAGAAATAGAAACAGACCAACTTAAAAAAGAACTTAATAGTTTAAGAGAATCTTTGAATAAATATCAGTCAGAGAAAAAAGTTTTAAATAAAAAATAATAACTATGCCCGAGTTGCCAGAAGTAGAAACAACAGTAAAAGGTTTAAATTTAAAGGTCCTTAACAGGACCTTTATTGATGTTTGGTCGGACGCAAAAAAAATAATTAAAAAGCCGAAAAATTTTGAAAGTTTTAAAAAAGAAATAAAAGATAAAAAGATTATAAAAATATGGAGAAGAGCTAAAAATATAATTTTTGATTTATCGGGGGGTTATTCTCTTTTGATTCATCAGAAAATGACAGGCCACCTCTTGGTTGGAAAATGGAAAAAACAAAATGGAAAATGGCTGCCGGAAAAAAAAGGGCCGTTAAACGACCCATACAACAGGTTTTTACACCTGATTTTCTTTTTAAACGACAAAAAAATGCTGGCATTGTCTGATTTGCGGAAGTTTGCCAAAGTTGAATTATGGGAAACAAAAGAGCTGATTAGCTCAAAAGAATTTAAACTATTAGGGCCAGAACCCTTGGATAAAAATTTTACATTTGAAAAATTTGAAAAGGCTTTAGAGAATAAAAAGGGGAAAATAAAGCAAGTTTTAATGGATCAAAGCATTATCGCGGGAATCGGTAATATTTATTCAAGCGAAGCATTGTGGCGGGCAAAAATTCACCCAGAAAAAAATATTTTGCAACTAAGTGAAAAAGAGTTAAAATTGCTTTACCAATCGATTAAAAAAGTTTTAGAGCTCGGAGTAAAACTCGGAGGGGAAAGCTTTTCTGATTACAGAAAAGTAGACGGAACTAGGGGTAATTTTGACACAGAAAGAAAAGCATATAAAAGAGAAGACCAGAAATGTCACCGCTGCAAAACAAAAATTAAAAGAATAAAATTCGGAGGCAGGAGCGCCTTTTTCTGCCCTATCTGTCAGAAATTGTGAGCTCGGGGCTCACAATTTCTGAGCTATCTAAATTATGCCACGAAGAAAAGAACAATTTATTACAGGTGAAATTTATCATATTGTCGTAAGGGCAATTGACGATAACTTGATTTTCAAAGATATAGACGATTATTATCGCGGTATTTTTTCAATTTACGAGTTTAATAATGCCACTCCTGTAAATATTTTTAATCGAAGATTGGCCAGAACTATCGAAAAGAAAAAAGAAAAATTTTGTGAGCTCGGGGCTCACAAAATTCTGTTGAAAGATGAGAGAGATAAATTTATTGAAGTTTTAGTTTTTTGTTTTATGCCTAACCACTTACACCTTTTATTAAAACAAGTTAAAGATGGTGGTATTTCTAAATTTATGCAGAAGGTCGGAGGCGGTTATGGTCGGTACTTCAATGATAAATATCACCGCAAAGGACATGTTTTTCAGGATGCATTTAAATCGATTAAAATAAAGAATGACAATCAATTTATGGCAACCACATCTTATGTTTTTACAAATCCAATTGCCCTTATTGAGCCTGGTTGGAAAGAATTGGGAATAAGAAATCATTCAGTTGATGAAGTGGTTGAATTTTTAGAACATTATAAATGGTCTAGCTATCAGGATTGTATTGGCATAAGAAATTTTCCATCAGTGACCGAAAGAGAATTTCTCTTGGGGATGATGGGCGGAATTGAAGGGTTAAAAAAGACGATAAAAGACTGGATAGAACACAAAAAAGATATAGCAAAATATTCAGAACTATTTTTAGAGTAGAAAAATTTTGTGAGCCCCGAGCTCACAAAATAACTTTTTGCGGTCCCGCTCCGTGGTTTTCTAAGCCTTGCGGCTTTTTTTGAAACTTTAAGCCTATTGAAACAAAGTTGCAAGGGGCTTTTTTTTTACATATAATAACTTTGGCTAACAGAAATTTTTTTTAGTATGATTATATTTTTATACGGGGAGGATACATATAGGTCAAAGCAGAAGCTGGGTGAAATTGCAGAACATTATAAAAAAATCCATAAATCTGGATTGAATTTAATTTATATTGATGCTCAAAAAGACGATTTTAAAAATTTAACAGATAGCTTTAAGGTTGTCTCAATGTTTTTAGAAAAGAAATTGATAATTTTAAAAAATGTTTTTTCTGCGCAAAGGTTTCAGGAGGATTTCTTAAAGGAATTTAACAAATTAAAAGAAGCTAAAGATATTATAGTTGTCTTTGAAGAAGAAAAAATTGACGAAAGAAATAAATTGTTTAAAACATTGAAAAAAGAGGCAAAATGCCAAGAGTTTGATTTATTAAAAGGGACAGCCCTTTTAAACTGGATTAAAAATGAGTTTAAAAGAAATAACGCAAAAATTGATTTTGGAGTAGACGAAAAAATTTTAAATTATGTTGGGAGCAATCTTTGGCAGGCGCAAAACGAAATTAAAAAATTAGCTGATTTTAAATCTGGCAAAATAATAAAAAAAGAAGACGTTGATTTGCTGGTAAGGCCGAAAATTGAAACCGATATATTTAAAACCATAGACGCGCTGGCTTCAAAAAACAAAAAGCAGGCACTTTCTTTCTTATATAAACACATAGAAAGTGGAGATAATGTTTTATATTTGCTTTCAATGATAGCTTATCAATTTAGAAGCCTTTTAATAATAAAAGAACTAATGGAAAAAAGGGACACATATCCCGTTATAGTAAAGAAAAGCGGGCTTCATCCGTTTGTGGTTAAAAAGGGGTGTTATTTTTGCAGTCAATTTTCTTTTTCTGAGCTAAAAAAAATCTACCAGAAAATTTTTCAGGCAGATTTAGATATTAAAACAGGAAAAATAGACGCAGAAACCGCCTTAGATTTATTGATTGCCGGGATTTAGCGATTTGTCTATAAATTTTGCCATTCTGGATTTTTTTCTTGAAGCGGTATTTTTTTTAATGACTCCCTTTTTCGCGGATTTGTCCAAAATCTCGTAAATAGCCGGCAATAAATTTTTTGCTTCATTTGCTTTTTTCGCTGAAACTAAAACCTTCGCCTCTTTGATGAGGTTTTTTATTTTGTTTTTATATACAAGATTTTGAAACCTTCGCCTTTTATTTTGGCGGATAGATTTTTTCGCAGATTTTATTATAGCCATAATAGAAATATCATAGCAGATAATAAAAAGCTTGTAAATGGTTTGACCGATTATTTGGTAAATGTTAAAATTAAAAAAAATTAAATTATTATTAAATTTTTTAAATAACATGACATCGCCAGAACAGCAACCAGTATCGCAACCGGAAAAAAATCCAGCGGACCCGGGGTTTGATATTGATGCGGCTAAAAAATTTTTAGAAGAGGCCTATGGGCCGGAAAAATCATCAATACAGGTTTATGGACCAGAAAAACAAGAAGTAAAAGAAAAAGAAGCAGAAGAAAAATCAATAGCGCCAAAGGTAATAGAAAAAAATACGGAAGCAAATGAGTCTCAGAAAAATCCAATAACAACAGAAGAGTTGACAGAAAGAATAAAAAAAGAAAAAGAGACGCAGGATGCTCGGATTGAAGCCGCAAAAAACGAATTAATTGATTTAGCGAAAAGCATAAAGGAAGCCAAAGAAAGAAAAACAAAAACAGAATATTTGCTTTACGGATGGCCAAAAGAAGTTTTTGAGACAGCTACGGGTGAAAATTTAGAAAAGATAACCAGGGAAAAAGCAAAAATTGAGGCCGAAAGCGAAGGGTTTAAAGTTATTACTCCGGAAGAGTATAGAAAAGAAAAAACAACAGAAACGCAAGAGAGAATACGGCAAAAAGAAAGGTCAGCCATTATTAAAGAGCGTTGGGATATGCTTTCTGTTAAAGAAAAGGAAAAGTATTTTAGCGGGGAAGAAGACAGAAACGATACGACGGCTATTAGTTCAGCCAGAAATAAATTTGCCGTAGAATTGAATAGAAAAATCAGCGAGAAAATAACAGAGCTATCAAGGGGTAAAAAAAGCATTTCTATCTCCGAAGACGTATTTTATGAGCTGATGAAAAAAGGATTGAAATCAGAGGATATTAGAAGAACAGGATTTTGGGATTGGTTTAAAGATAAAGGTGAAATAAAAATATCGCCTTTAGACAAAACAGATAAAAGGGGTCCCTTAATAAAGACAAAAGAATATTTAGCAGAGATGGAGGTTAGAGTCAAAAAACATATAGAAGAGGCCGGGAAAGAGGAGATAGAAAGAAAAATCATAGAAGGCCAAAAAATGTGGAGGGCAAAAAAACAAAGACATGCGGGAGAGATAATACAAGAAACAGTTATAAAATATGAAACAGAAAAAAAGTTGAAAGTAAAACCAGAAACAGCTCAAAAGTCGAAAATTGAAATAGTTTCCAGGATAGGGAGAGAAAGAACTCCAGAACAGATGAGAGAAATGGAAAAAATAAGGAAACAGGTTGAGGCTGATATAAAAAAGAGCAAAGAAACAAAAAAAAGAATAGAAGAATTGATTAGAAGGCAGAAGAAGGGTGAATTATTAACCACTAGAGAAGTTGCCTATTTGCGCGCTGTAGAATTTAGTCAAAAAACAGAAAAAGAGCTTAAAGGGGCTGTATAAAAAAATCTATTAAAAAAATAAAAAAAAGAGGGGCGGGGTTAGCTTTGCCGACCGCGCCCTTTGTTTTCAGAGAACCGGAATTCCCGGTTATTTTGGTTTTTCCGGCAGTAAGAGAGGCCTAAACCTCTCCTTTTCCACCACCAGAACCTTCGGTACTCCCAGCGGAGTGTCAAACTCGGAGAAGTAGAGCTCCCCCGATTCGTCTCTCACAACGACCATCGTTGTGCCCTTTGGGGTTTTTTCCTCCCACTCTACCCGGTAGAAATCCTTTCCTACCGATTCCGCCGAATCAGCGACGGGGGACGACAGCTTCACTGCCATCACCGTGGCAGTCGCCAATAGGGCGATCGTGCCGACCGTGAACGAGATTGCCCGGCGCCATCCCACGGCACCCATAGTCGCCAATCCTGTCAAAAAAACGACCATTACAACTAAGATACCAGCCAATAGCCATTCAAGAGCGTTCATCTTTCACCCTTTCTTCAAGTGGTTTTTGATTATAGCCCCGTGCCACAACCAATATTTTATTTTATCATAATATAAAAGTTTGTCAATAGCTGAAACTTAATCGTCTATGGATTTGGATTTGGAAAATATCTTAAATATGTTAAGGTAAATTTATGATAAGTTATTTACAGGGGAAAATTATATTAAAAAAGGAAAAGTTTATTATATTAGAAGTCAACAATATTGGCTACAAAGTTTTTTTATCCAAAGCAACCCTGCTCAAACTGCCAGAAATTGGAGAAATTGTTAAGTTATTTACGTTTCAAAACGTTAAAGAAGAGGCATTGGACCTTTACGGATTTTTAACTTATGATGAATTGGATTTTTTTGAAATATTAAATGATATTCATGGAATAGGTCCGAAAGCCGCTTTAGAAATTTCTTCAATAGGGCCATTAGACAAGATAAAAGAAAGAGTTTTAGCGCAGGACGAAAAGATATTTGAAGGAATATCAGGCATTGGTAGCAAAAGAGCAATGACTATTATTTTAGAGCTTACGGGAAAAATAAAAATGTTAAGCGGTTCAAAATCCAAAGGACCGGCCGACGAGGCAGAAGACGCGCTATCCCAGCTTGGCTTTTCAAGGCAACAGGCAAAAAACGCTTTAAGTCAAGTTCCGGCAAATATAAAAAACGTAGAAGAAAGAATAAAACTCGCCTTAAAAAATTTAGGGAAATAGTATTATGGACATAGAATATATTTTATTTTTAATAATAGGGGTAGTGGCTGGCGTGGCTGCAACTTGGTTATTCGAGTTAATTTTGAAAACAAACAAAAATTTGAGAAATAAATACTATAAGCGCCACAAAATTTTTTGGGGTTATCATATCCATCACAGCACATATGGATTAGTATTTATTTTATTAAATATCGTTTTGTTTTTAATGGATAAAAAAACAACTGATTTATTTTATACGGCATTAGGCATTGGAATTATAATTATGCATACCATTTCAGACGGCAGGGTTGTTTTTATAGAAAAACAAAAATCGTAATAAATGACAATAAAAGAAACAATTAAAAAATTTATTCCGAAGTTTTTATTCAATATTTATCACTATAAGATGGCTTTATTGGGAGCTGTTATTTTTGGGTTTCCCGGCAAAAGCAAAAAAATAAAAATTATCGGAGTCACAGGGACAAGCGGAAAATCTACCACAGTTGATTTTATCACAAGGATTTTAGAGGAATCCGGGCAGAAAACGGCTTCAGTTTCTTCAATTAGATTTAAAATTGGAGAAAAGGAATGGAAAAATGAATTAAAAATGACAATGCCAGGCCGCTTCAAACTCCAGAAATTTTTAAAGCAAGCCAAAAAATCAGGATGCAAATATGCTGTTTTAGAAGTTACTTCGCAAGGTATTAAGCAGTACCGCCATAAGTTTATAAATTTTAAAACAGCTGTTTTTATAAACTTAAGTCCAGAACATATTGAGTCCCATGGCGGTTTTGAAAATTACAGAAAAGCAAAGTTAAAATTATTTAAAGTTGCAAAAAATACGCATATTGTAAATTTAGACGATTCAAATTCAGAACACTTTTTAAAAACTATAGCCGAAGAAAAGTGGGGATATGGTTTTAAAGGGATTGACTTGCGGTTGCCGGATTCCAATTTAAAAACCGTTTTTGCGGATAATATATTAGAATCAGACAATGGTTTAAAATTTTCTGTTGAGAATATGGAATTTAATTTAAATTTTTTAGGCAGATTTAATATCTATAACGCGTTAGCTGCTATTTGTGTCGGCTTGTCGGAGGGGATTTCTTTAACTCTTTGCAAGACAGCGTTAGAAAAAGCCAAAGGCATTGCCGGCCGGATGGAAATAGTGGTGGAAAAACCTTTTACTGTAATTGTTGATTATGCCCACACCCCCGAACAGCTTGAAGCGGTTTATAAAAGCTTACAAGAAAAACCTTTGATTTGCGTTTTGGGCAGTTGCGGAGGAGGGAGAGATAAATGGAAGAGGCCGGTATTGGGTAGAATAGCCAAAGATTATTGCAAAGAAGTTATTATCACAAACGAAGACCCTTATGACGAAGATCCAATGAAAATAATTGAAGATGTGGCCGAGGGCGCCGATGGAAAAGCCCAAAAGATATTAGACAGGAGAGAAGCAATCAGAACAGCTTTAAAATTGGCAACGGCATACGACACAGTTGTAATAACGGGCAAGGGGTCAGAACCGTGGATGTGCATCAAAAATGGAAAAAAGATTCCCTGGGACGACTGCCAAATAGTCAGAGAAGAATTAATAAAAACAGAACATTCGTTAATGTAAGCCGCATAAACTTGCTTTTTAGATCATTTTGAGGTAAAGTATAAAGACAGAAAAAATTTATGTTTAAAAAATTACCAAATTCCACAAAAAAATTTATCCGTTTTGAAAAGGCAAGAATCCGCCGGGGTATTTTAGACCCCAAAAAACAAGAAGAAATGATTAAAGAAATTTATAATAAATTTTTGGATAAACAACCTGGCCAAGAAAACATAAAAAAACAGGAAACTAAAAAGAAAGAAAAATCGAGTCAAAAGTCAAAGATTCAAAAATCTAAAAAAGAAAAATCCAAAATAGAAAAAATAAAGAAAAGCAAAAAGAATAAATAACAATAGAAATAGTTGCGACTATTTATATAATTATTGCATTCGGTCGAAGTAAAAATAAATTTTTATTTCTTCCTCATTTATAATTATGAAAGTTCAGGATATTCAAAATTTATCCATTCAGATGGGAATGTCGTCAGACTTTAGAGGGAATGATGGAGTCTCAAAGTTTTTGGATAATAAAAAGAAAAAATTTCAAAAATTATCTTTGCCGGAACAGGATGAATTTGACAAAGAAGCGTTAGAAAATCCTTATTTAGATTCAAGGGTTTACAACATAGCGGAAAATAAAGAAATAAAAAGAGTCTTAGTTGGTATCGATATCGGACCAGAGGAAATTTTAATAGCTAAAGAATTGGAAAATATAGACCTGATTATTGCCCACCATCCAATAGGAAAGGGTTTAGCGCAATTGGCAGATGTAATGAGTCTGCAATGCGATGTTCTAAGTTATTACGGCGTGCCAATTAATATCTCAGAGGGATTAATGCGAGAAAGAATTTCAGAGGTAGCCAGAGGAGTAAACTCTGCCAATCATCAAAGAACAGTTGACGCCGCCAAGCTTTTAAACTTTAACCTAATGAACTCCCATACACCCTGCGACAACTTAGCCGCCAAATTTTTGAAAGATTTAATTGAAAATAAAAACATAGAAAGAGTTTCTGATTTGACAAGTATATTAAAAGAAATACCAGAATACAAAGAGGCGATGAAAATTGGAGCGGGTCCTAAAATTTTTGTCGGTTCTCCGGAAAATCATTGCGGCAAAATAGCTTTAGCCGAAATTACAGGCGGCACAGAAGGTTCTCCAAAGCTTTACGAAAAAATGGCGCAAGCCGGCATCGGCACAGTGGTTGGCATGCATATTTCAGAAGAACACAAAAAAGAAGCAGAAGCGGCCAACGTCAATATTGTTATTGCCGGCCATATTTCTTCTGATTCATTGGGAGTAAATTTATTTATAGATGAATTGTGCCGACAAAGTCGAGCATCCTCGATAGAATCGGGAGAAAAACAAGGAATTGAAATTATTCCTTGTTCTGGATTTACAAGGTTTTCAAGGATAAAATAATTTTGTTAATAAACTGTGGATTTACAGTTGAATTCTTGGGCTTGACAATCATTTTCTTGGGTATAAAATGCAAAGGTGAGGGGTGAGAGATTTATTCTCGAGGACAGAACAATTCCTAATGAAGCAGGTAAATGCATATGCCTAGTTTCAATTGTCCGAAGCTAGTTTTAAAAAGCGACCGAGATTATTGGGAATTATAAACCCCTCATCAAAAAACCATCGGAATACTAAAACCTGTTGTTTAATAGGTTCTTCTGATGGTTTTTTGGTTTATTTTTTGTTAGAATAATAATAAAGGTCGTAAATTAAAAAAAATAATCAATATGGAATGGCAATAAAAAAAGAAGAAAAGCCAATAGGTAAAATTTCTCATTATTTTTCAAATATTAATGTAGCAGTGGTAGATCTTTCGGGGGTTTTAAAAGAAGGGGATATTATTAGAATTACTGGCGGTGAAAATACGGACTTTAATCAAGAGATTGATTCAATAGAAGTTGACCATAAAAAGGTAAAGACTGCCAAAAAAGGAGATTCTGTGGGTCTGAAGGTAAAGGAAAAAGTGAGAGAAGGATATTGCGTATATAAAATATAATTATATCTAAACATCCTATTAGATTATATGGCTATTTTATTTTTGTATGAAAGGAATAAATATCGAAGAAAATATTAAAAATAGGATTATAGATTTAATCACAGAAGGATCAGAAGACAGATTAATAGTTTTTAAGCCGAAAGAAAATACGGGAGCCATAGATTTAATTGTTAAAAAAAGAGGAGAATATAAGCCTTCAATAGCTCCGAAGCGGCCAAAGGTCTCTTTTAAAACCGGACGAGTTTTTTCGACTTTGCCTAAAGACAAAAGCAAAGAATTATCTTTTCAGATTAATATTTTTATCGGTCCTAGTAAAACGAATGATATTATAAAAGACATTTTGCAAGAGAGTTTTATTTCTAGCAAAGATTTCTATTTAATGTTTATTTATTTTGATGAAGTAAAACAAGATGTAAGTAATATTTGGTTTATACCATCTTTTGTGTTTTCAGAAATAGCGGAACGTCAAAAATTAAAAGACAATAAAACAATGTTAAAATTTGAAACCACGGTAGACCCAAAAAAGAAAGATAAATATACAAAATTTTTAATAGCCCAAAAAGAGCTGGGTAATTTTTTATTAGAAATAGTTGAAACCATATGAGTTTTGCAGCGGATTTTCATATACACTCAAAGTATTCAAGGGCTACTTCGCCCCTAATGGATTTGGAAAATTTAGACAAATGGGCAAAGATTAAAGGGATTAAAGTTTTAGGCACAGGAGATTTTACGCACCCAGAGTGGTTAAAAAACTTAAAAGAAAAATTAGAACCGGCCGAAGCCGGTCTTTTTAAATTGCATAGCCTCGATTCGCCGACTCGCTTTATTTTAACCTCTGAAATTAGTTGCATCTATTCTAAAAAAGGCAAAGTCAGAAAAATACATATTTTAGTGTTTGCTCCGTCTTTTGAGGCGGTAGAAAAAATAAACACACAATTGGCCCATATCGGAAATTTAAAAGCAGACGGCAGACCAATTTTAGGACTTGACGCTAAAGAATTAGTAAAAATTGTTCTGGACGCATCGGAAAATTGCATGGTAATACCGGCGCATGCATGGACTCCTTGGTTTGCTATATTCGGTTCAAAATCTGGTTTTGATTCAATAGAAGAATGTTTTGAGGAATACTCAAAACATATTTATGCGATAGAAACAGGTTTGTCTTCAAATCCTGCTATGAATTGGAGATTGTCTCAATTAGATAAAATTACTTTGATCTCCAATAGCGACGCTCATTCTCCTCATAAAATTGGCAGAGAGGCAAATATTTTTGATACAGAAATTAGCTATCAAGGCATATTTGACGCCATCAAATTTAAAGACCCTAAAAAGTTTTTATATACAATTGAGTTTTTTCCAGAAGAGGGTAAGTATCACTATGACGGCCATAGGGCCTGCGATTTGAGTTTCTCGCCTCAGGAATCCAAAAAATATAACAATATTTGTCCAAGATGCGCAAAAACTTTGACCATTGGTGTTTTAAATAGAGTGGAAGAGTTAGCCGACAGGATAGAATGTTTTAAACCAGAAAACGTAATTCCATTTAAAAATTTGATTCCCTTAGAAGAAATAATCGCTGAATCTATCGGCGTTTCGACCGCCTCAAAAGAAGTTAAGAAGCAATACGATAAATTAATTGCAAATTTAGGCAGCGAATTTAATATTTTATTAGACGTCAAAAGAGAGGAATTAGAAAAAATAAGTTTATCTGAAATTACAGACGGAATAATAAGGGCGAGAGAGGGGAGGGTTTATATTGAACCGGGATATGATGGAGTTTATGGAAAAATAAAGATTTTCTCAAAATCAGAAAATTCTTCAGTTGGCAAGAAGCTTATTTCCCAAAAAACCCTCTTTTAAAATTTTTTTATTGTTATAAAATTAACAAACATAGGTTTTTAGCTCTTTGATTATCAAGGAGGTGTCCCATGTTATTTTGCCCAGAGCAAAGAAAATTAACAGAGGAACAATTTAATAAATTAATAACCGGAAAGGGTTTAAGTCATCAAGAAGAGCAGGTTTTGCGCTCAAAGGTTGGTCTTAACCATGACAATGATATTGTTTCTCAAACAATAGAAGCTTCTCAAAATACAGCCTTAATAGCTTGGCAAAAAATTCGTGGCAACCCTCTATTTGCGGGCCGCTAAAACAATAGTGGCCTTTTTTATATATGATGTATAATAAATAAACAAAATTTTGGATAATTGACAATCTATATTTTAAGGAATATTATTTAGTATTAGTCAGAGATGAATCAGAATTTTTTATACCAAAATTATGGAGGAAAAAAAGTTTTATCTGACAAAGCAAAAGCTGAAAGAGTTAGAACAAGAACATGAAGACCTGGTTGCTTTTGAAAAAAGCAAAACAATGGGAGGGGAGGCTCCCAGAGTTCTTGAATCCGAAGATTTAAACCCAGAGTTTCTTAGTTTTCAAGAGGACATGAGTTTTTTAAGGTCAAGAATTACAGAATTAGAAAATATTTTAAGTAATTACGAATTAATAAAAAATCCTTCTAAACAAAACAAAGATATAATTGGATTAGGCGCTAAAGTTTTAGTGAGCGTAGATGGAACAAAAGACGAGTTCGTGATTACTGGAACGCTTGAAGCTAATCCTTCTCTGGGAAAAATTAGTAATGAATCCCCTGTTGGAAAAGCTCTAATGGGTCATAAAATTGGCGAAGAAGTTATTATTTCTTCTCCCGTTAAAACAGTTTATAAAATCAAAAAAATAAAATATTTGTCGTCTTGATATAAGCATTCTTGAATTAATTTTTTTAAACAGCCCGAAGAGGCTGTTTTTTATTAAATACAATGTTAATATATATTAAATAGAATTAATATATAAAATAAATTATGCCAAAAATAATTAATAAAATTATTAAAGTATTGATAACAAGCGACTTCTTTTTCAATTTGGGATGGGGGCTCTTGGCGCCGGTATTTGCGATATTTATTTTAGAAAATATTGCGGTACAGAGCGTTTCAGAGGCGGCTAAAATTGCTGGGTTTGCCGCTCTTTCTTATTGGATTACAAAATCTTTCTTAGAAGTGCCGATTGGCCATTTTCTTGATAAAAAACATGGGGAAAAAGACGATTTTTGGTTTATGATAATAGGAACATCCATTACCGCTTTAGTCCCTATCGGTTATCTTTTTTCTTCCGCGCCTTGGCATATTTATTTTTTTCAAGTTATTCACGCTGTCGGAATGGCTATGGTTCTGCCTTCCTGGTTGGCGATTTTTACTCGTCATATTGATAAAGGCAAAGAAGCGTTTGAATGGAGCATGGAAACCACATCTATTGGAGCCGGCGCCGGTATAGCCGGCGGCGTAGGCGGAATTATGGCAGGCGTTTTCGGTTTCAACGCGCTTTTTATTTCTGTAAGCGCGCTTACGGTGTTATCTGTAATTTTACTGTTATTTATTAAAAATGATATTTTTATAAGAGGCAAAGATGGCGTTATTGTTTCAATAAAATCAACGGTTGAGCCATAATTTTTTTATGAAAAATCAAGAAATAGCTAGAATATTTTTTAACATAGCATCTCTTTTAGAAACAGAAAAAACAGATTTTAGAACCATAGCTTACAAAAGAGCCGCTTTGTCTCTGGAGTCTTTAGATGAAAGCGTCGAAGAAGTTTATTTAAATAAAGGTATAAAAGGATTAGAGGAAATATCAGGGATTGGCAAGGGTTTGTCTTTAAAAATAGAAGAATATTTAAAAAACGGAAAAATAAAAGAATACGAAAAATTAAAGAAAAAATTGCCGGTTGATATAGAGGAAATAATTAAAGTTGAGGGAATGGGCGTTAAAAAAGCAAAAGTTCTTTATCAGAAACTGGGCATAAAAACAATTAAAGATTTGGAAAAGGCGGCAAAGAGCCGCAAAATAGCTCCGCTTTTCGGCTTTGGCGAAAAAACGGAAAAAAACATTTTGCAGGGAATTGAATTTTTAAAAATAGACAAAGACAGGTCTCTCCTCGGTTTTATAATGCCAGAAGTAAGAAAAATAATTTTAAAATTAGAAAATTTAAAAGAAGTAAAAAAAATTAGCATTGCGGGGTCGGCCAGAAGAATGAAAGAGACCATAGGAGATATTGATATTTTAATCGCTTCCGATAATCCGGAAAAAGTTAATGATTTTTTTGTTTCTTTGCCGGGCATAAAAAAGGTTTGGGCAAAAGGCCCTACAAAATCATCGGTGCATTTAGAAGAGGGATTTGATGTTGACTTAAGGATTGTAAAAGAAGAAAGTTTCGGGTCCGCTTTGCAATATTTTACAGGGTCTAAAGAGCATAATATCGCTACAAGAAAAATAGCTATTAGAAAAGGGTTAAAACTGAACGAATACGGAGTTTTTAGGGGCAGAAAAAAGATTGCGGGGCAAACAGAAAAAGACGTTTATGACGCAATCGGTCTTTCTTATATTGAGCCAGAAATGCGGGAAGATGATGGAGAAGTTCAGCTTAGCCTTGAAAATAAATTGCCAAAAATAATAGGATACAAAGATATAAGGGGCGACTTGCATTGCCATTCAAATTGGGATGGCGGAAAAAACTCTATTGAAGAAATGGCTGACTTTGCCATGAAAATGGGATACGAATATATCGGCATTTCCGACCACACTAAATTTTTAAAAATAGAGAACGGATTGGATGAAAAACAGATTTTAAAACAGCATGAAGCAATAAAAAAAATAAATAAGAAGTTTCAAGATTCAGGTTTCAAGTTTCAAGTTTTGCACGGTTGCGAGGCAAATATAATGCCGGACGGCTCTATTGATATAAAAGATGAAATTTTGGAAAAATTAGATTATGTTATTGCCGGCGTTCACTCTTCAATGAAAATGCCCCGCAACGAGATGACAGAAAGAATTATAAAATCAATAAAGAATCCGAATATTGATATAATTTCTCATCCGACAGGCCGATTAATACAAAAAAGAGACGAATACCATATTGATTTGGAAAAAATACTAAAAACCGCCAAAGAAACAGGAACGATTTTAGAAATTAATTCTTGGCCCGAAAGATTGGATTTAAGAGATGCTTATATTAGAATGGCAAAAAAAATCGGAGTAAAAATGATTATAAACACCGATTCCCACGAAAAATCGCAAATGCAGCTTATGGAGTTTGGAATTTCCCAAGCTCGGCGCGGCTGGGCCGAACCCGACGATATTATAAACACTTTGCCGGTTGAGAAATTATTAAAGTATTTTAAATAAGAATTTTTAACATTGACACAGAATTAGGGGGGGGAGTATTATTAAAATAATATTAAACTTTCTGCCAATTTACGAATATCTGCCAATATGCAAATTCGCATATTTGCACTGATTAGTGAATTAGTAGTTTTTTCATGAGAATTAAGTCTTTTTTAATAACAGTTGTCTTGGCAATAGCGATTTTGTTTTTTGGGTCAGGAGCTAATGCCCAAATAGCAGACACCCAGGCATTAATCGCCCAGCTTCAGGCGCAAATCAGGGTATTATTGCAACAAATAGCTCAACTTCAGGCCCAGCAAGACCAAGAACAAGCTTGGTGCCATACTTTTAAAGCCAATATAGGAATGGGCCAGAAAACAGGCAACCCGGAAATTAAAGCCCTAAAAATAGCTTTGGAAAAAGAAGGATTATACGATAACGCAAATACGGTTTCTTCAGACGATTCGGGAGGTTACGACGAAGCGCTTGCTTCAGCTGTGACTGGTTTTCAAGAGAAATACGCTTCAGAAATTTTAACTCCGTATAATCTAAAGCACGGAACAGGTTTCATGGGCAGAGCCACAAGGGCAAAATTAAACGCTTTATATGGATGCAAAACAAGACCAAAGTATTGCACAGAAGAATATGAGCCCGTTTGCGGCAAAGACGGCAAAACATATTCAAATAAATGCATTGCTAAAAATGCTGGAGTGGAGGTTGATTATAAAGAAGAATGCGTCGCCCCAACAAACAAACCGCCGGTCATAAAAGGAATTTCCGGCCCGACAACTTTAAACGTTGGCCAGACCGGAACTTGGACAATTAATGCCAGCGATCCGGAAAACGGAACACTGACTTATTCAGTAATATGGAACGACGAATCTGCTTATTCCTCAATGATTGCAAATGGTCTTGATTCTGGTGATTATAGTCAAAAAACAACATTTACTCATTCATATTCGGCAACAGGAATTTACGTCCCCAAATTTTATATTAAAGACGATGCTGGCCAGATAGCCACTGTTTCAACCAGTGTTAATGTGGACACTGCAGTCACCACCCCTTATATTAAAGTTATTTCTCCAAACGGAGGGGAAGAATTGCAAATAGGAAAATCATATGTAATCCAATGGAAAACTTTTGGATATAATTCCACAGATAGAATTCGTATATCTTTGATAAGCATGCCAGATGCGACTGGATCATCCATAGAATCAACGATTGTCAATACAAATAATTCTTCTAATAGTTACACTTGGACTGTTCCACCCAATTTAGGTGATTCAATTCCATTTAAGAAAGGTAACATATATAAAATTAGAATTTATCCAGCAGAGGAATATGGCAATTTTGATGACAGCAACAATTATTTTAGCATTGTTGCGTCGACAAATACCATTACTTGTACTGGCCAGAACGTTTTAAATTTTGATTATTATACGAAGGGAACAGTGAGCTGGATAACTGCTAGCGGAGTAACTGGAAGTATGACAGATTTTTGTTCAAATGATAGCGTGCTTGTGAAATATTATTGCGACCCAACATCTGGCTATAATTACAAAAATAATGAATATGTTTGTCCTAACGGTTGCAGTAATGGTGCTTGCAATAAGCAGTCCCCGGCGTCTGTAACGCTTAATTATGTTAAAATTGACGGTAGCAATTTAAAGACAAGCTACAGCAAAAACTTTGATACTTGCGTTCATCTTTTAGACGCAAACAGCAAAATATTGCATGTCCAAAATTGGTTTTGTCAAAAAGGAGACAATGTCGAAGTTTTAGCTTCTTTAAGCGACTTTTCTGTAACTAATGGTCAACAAATAAAAGTATGTCACGGGAACAACTATGGGATTTGTAGCAATTATGTTGCCATTGCTACTGTTTGTAAATACGCCGCGCTCCTCGATGACAATGACGATGGCGCAGTAACCCGGGCTGAAGGCGAAGAAGTAATTAGGCGTGTCCAAGCCATCATCGGTAGCCGTTTGGGCGATGCCAACTTTGTGGCCGCCTACGATACAAAGGATGATGGAGTTATATCTCCGCTTGATTCTCTGCGCCTTATTAATGATTTAAATATTTGCGCGCCAGCGCCAACAGCTTTTGCTCCTAATGAAAACAATCAGTTATTAGCATCTATTTCTGACGCGGTTGCAAGAATAGCTGAAGCCGTAAAAGAAATGTTAAAAAGATAGCGGATTTGATATAATGGTTGAATGCCAAAAGAAAAATCAGCAGGAGTTATAATTTTTAGAAAAGAGGATAACCAGATTTATTACCTTCTTTTGTATTATAAAACAGAAAGCAAGCGTGGCGGGCATTGGGGTTTTTCAAAGGGGCACATAGAAAAAGGCGAAACCGAAATTCAAACAGCAAAAAGAGAGCTGGCTGAGGAGACTGGCATTAAAGATATAAAAATAATTTCTGGATTTAATGGGCTGGAAAAATATTTTTTCAGAAGAAATTACGGACTAAAAGGAGAAGCAAGAAAAAAGGCTCCATGGGTTTTTAAATCGGTTGTTTTTTATTTAGCAGAAACCGAGACAAAAGAAGTAAAAATATCAGAGGAACATTCTGATTTTATATGGCTTTCCTACCAAGAAGCTTTTAAAAAATTAACTTTTAAGAACGCGAAAAATATATTAAAAAAGGCAAATGATTTCGTAATTCAAGGCGCATTAAAACATAAAGAATAAAATAAGATTTTTAATTTTTTAAAAAACACCTTTTTGAAAAGGTGTTTTTTAGATAAATTTATTTTTATTTTGATTTGACTTCTTCTACAATTTTTTCAAAAATATCAGGGTACTCTTTTGCCAGGGTAGATAAAATTTTTCTGTCCAATTCAATTTTTTTTTCTTTTAATCCATGAATTAAACCGCTGTAGTTAATTCCCATCCGGCGGGCTAGAGCGTTAATTTGGACCTGCCAAAGCTGCCTAAAATCTCTTTTTTTGACCTTTCTGTCTCTGTAAGAATAAGTCCATGCATGCCTTAAAGCATCTTTTGCCAGTTTATACTTCGATTTTCTGCCCCATTTAAAACCCTTAGCGTGTTTTAGCAATGCTTTTCTGCGTTTATGGGCCGATGTTCCTCTTTTTACTCTTGGCATAGTTAATAGACCTGTTAAATATTATGTAAAAATCTCTTAATTTTTTTAGTTTCTGATTTTGAAACCACAATCCATTTGCGACCTTTTCTTTTTCTTTGTCCGGATTTTTTAGCTTGATAATGGTTAAGACCTGTAATCCTTCTTAATATTTTGCCTGTTTTTGTTATTTTAAAACGCTTTGTCAGTGCCTTTTTTGTTTTGTTCATATTTTTATTCTTTTGAAATAATAGTTGTAAATCCTCTTGGCTCTCTTTTTAATTCCCTTTCAACCTTAATAGGTATAAATGAATTTAAAATTTCTAAAAATGATAAAATCTTTTTTTTGGCATAATCTCCCATTGCTTTTTCTCTTCCTTTTAGCATCATTCCCACCTTTACTTTATCGCCTTCTTTTAGAAATTTTTCCGCTTGCTTGGCTTTTGTTTCTAAATCGTGGGGAGATATATTAAATCCAATCCTTATCTCTTTTAACTCTGTTCTGGTCTTTATATTTATTTTTTTTTCTTTTTTTTGCAAAGAATAGAGATATTTTCCATAATCTCCAATTCTGCAGACAGGCGGTTCAACTTTTTCTGTAACCTGAATTAGGTCCAAATTATGCTCTTTAGCTAAATCAATGGCCGCAAATATGTTCATAACGCCCAATTGTTCACCTTTTTCGTCTATTACCCTTACCTCTTTTGCCCTTATGAAATTATTTATTGGTATTCTATTTTGCAAATTTTTAAACTTTTTTAGTGGAAGTGCCGAGATTGAACTCGGGTCCAGAAGTTTTTTAAAAATAATTCTACAAATTTAGCCTATTTTGTATTTCAGATATTAAATAAGAAACAGGCAAAAACTTAATATCTTAATCCCTTTGGTTTTCAATAATTTTTTAGGGAAAAAAATCATCTATCCTGATAATATGACACCCTCGTCTGTCTATCAGGAGTAAACAGGGAGGATGCAGCATTAAGCGAAAGCTAACGCTGGTTGCCTATTAAATAAATTGGCAATTATGTGTTTTCTGAAAGTTTTATCAGGTTTCAGAATACTGAATTTGCTTATTTTTAAAAAGAACATCTGTCGATACAATCACCCCCGCGCGTTTAATTCTCTATTTATCTCTCGGTCTGTGTCTTTCTTTTTAATTTTTTCTTTTTTATCGTATTTTTTCTTTCCTTTGGCTAATCCGAATTCAAGTTTGATCCTACCACTTTTCTCATAAATTTTCAAGGGTATCAAGGAAAATCCTTTCTGTGCCGACTTTCCGATAAGATAATTTATTTCCTTTTTATTTAAAAGAAGCTTTCTCTCCCGGTCTTCATTGTAATCTGCTCCCACATTGTTCGGTTGATACGGGGGCACTTTTATTCCTATCAAATATGGCTCTTCGCCTCTTAAAACAACATAAGAGCCGGCCAAATTAATATGCCCGGTTTTTATTGATTTTACCTCCTGTCCGAGCAAAACCAAACCCGCCTCGAATTTTTCCAGTATCTCGTAGTCATAAAATGCCTTTTTATTTTCCGAAAATATTTTCATATTTTCATTATATAATTAGTATTAAAATTTAGCGATATTGACAAATTTTTGTTTATATATTATACAAAGTTTAGTAAGATGAAGAATGTTTCTTCGTCGCATTGACAATTTTTTTGCAGGAGAGTTGCTGTGGATGAGTTCAAAATGCTTGATTTATGCGTGCAATTTTTACTGAACGCGTTTACGTACATACATTCTACGAATTGTAGGATGGGCAATAAAGAAATCCTTAAGATGTGGGAAGTTTCTGAAAAATATCTAAAATGCAGTAAAAAAGAAAGGGAAAGCGTTTGCGCATATTTACTTTCTCTTCTTCAAAAAAGTATGACGAAGAAGGAATTGCGAAAATTATGGCCGGGAGAAAAAATAGAGCCAAGCTTTGAACAGTTTCTGGCTCAGTTGCCAGAACCTTCCGAGATAATAAAGAGAATGGAATCTTACCATGCGTTATTTACGGGTTTTATGGTGGCTTGTCTTGAACAGCCCGACCCTGAGTTTATGGGTAAAATTGCAGAAAGGGCAAGAGAAATAGCAGAAGGGGCAGGATGCACGAAAAAAGAGATTTCCGAGGCATGTGCTCCCATATTACGACAATGCCGAACTTTCCTAATCACAGAGTAGGTCTGCTTTGCCCACAGCAACAATTTCCCCGATCAGATTCACATGGTCGGGGCTTTTTTTATTTCAGATAAAACCAGCATAAGTTGTTTTTATTTTTATCATTTAATATATATAATTTAGCACACACAAATAACTACGATCGTGAATAATCGTGTATGCTTGATTTTCTTTATTAGTTTATTGTAAAATCAAATAATGAATAAATTAAGTGAAAAAGTTTTATTGATTCTCTTAACTGGCGCAACCTTAAGTGTTTGCTATACTTCCCGTCAATATTGGCGAACTATAAAAATCGCGGGTCGAGAATGGAAAAAGATAGACAAAAAATGGGATAACATAAAAAAAGAAGAACTTCGGTATGAGTTACGCAAACTTTATCAATCAAAACTTATAAAAAAGAAAAAAAACCCTGATGGTTCTATAACGATGGTTTTAACCGATAAGGGTAAGTTTAGGGCGCTAACTTTTCATTTTCAAAAAATGAAAATTGACAGGAAGGATTGGGACGGCAAATGGAGAATAGTAGTTTTTGATATACCGGAAAAACATAGATGGGGGAGAGATGCTCTTAGAAAAAAAATTAAAAAACTTGGTTTTTATGAACTTCAAAAAAGCGTTTTTGTTTTTCCTTATGATTGTAAAAATGAGATAGATTTTATTATAGAGTTTTTTGAAATTAGAAAATATGTTCGTTTTGGAATATTGGAATCTATTGATAATGGACAACATCTTAAAGAAATTTTTAAATTGTCATAACTATCTGTCCTTTAAAATTTTAGAATACACGAATTTATACGATCGTGATAAATCGTGTATGCTGGATTTAGCTGGCGAGCAGAGCTGTAAATAAAGCTTTATTTTTAGGGGTTTTTGTGATAAGATTTTAAAATGATAAAAGAAGCAATTATAATTTCTCTCGGGGGATCTTTAGTGGCGCCGGAGGATATAGATGTTGTTTTTTTGAAGAAATTTAAGAATTGTTTGCAAAAATATCTTGGCAAAAGAAGATTTTTTGTTTATGTCGGCGGAGGTAAAATAGCCAGATTATATCAAAAAGCGTTTTTAGAATTTGGCGCAAAAAATACAGATAGAGATTGGATAGGGATAAATGTTTCCAGGTTAAATGCCCAAATTTTAAAGCAAGTTTTTTTAGAACATTCTTATTCTGAAATTATCGTAAATCCGACAAAAAAAATAAAAACAAATAAGCCGGTTATTGTTGGAGCTGGTTGGAAACCAGGCTGGTCCACGGATTATTGTTCGGTTATAATGGCTAAAAATTCGGGATTAAAAACAATCATTAATCTAACAAACATTGATTATGTTTATGACAAAGACCCGCGCAAATTTCCAGACGCAAAACAAATAAAAGAAATAAATTGGAAGGATTTTAGGAAAATTGTTGGAGACAAGTGGTCGCCTGGATTATCTATGCCATTTGACCCGAGGGCTTCAAAGGTGGCAGAAAAATTAAAATTAAAAGTAGTTATAATTAACGGAAAAAACCTGGAACGGCTAGAAGATTTTTTAAATAACAAGCCGTTTATCGGCACCATTATACAATGAGAGAGGAAATTAAAAAAATAATAGAGAAGGCGACCAAAGGACCGTCAAAGGGGAACGCGGATTTTTCTGTTGAAATTCCCGGCGAAAAAATATACGGCGATTATTCAACGAATGTTGCGCTGGGTTTGGCAAAGAAACTGGGAAAAAATCCGCGGGAAGTTGCCGAATTAATAAAAGAAAAAATTGGAGAAAATAATCTGTTTTCAAAAATTGAAGTAGCCGGCCCCGGGTTTATTAATTTTTTTGTCGCAGATAAAGCTTTTACGGATAATTTAAAAAATATCAATAAAAATTATGGGAAGGGGAAAGAGTTAAAAAACAAGAAAGTCATTATAGATTATACAGACCCGAATATTTTAAAAGAATTTCATATCGGGCATTTACTAAGCAATACTGTTGGTGAATCGCTATCCCGTATTTTTGAATTTCAGGGAGCTAAAGTTAAAAGGGTTTGCTATCAGTCTGACGTGGGAATTGGCGTGGCAAAGGCAGTGTGGGGAATTTTGCAGAATAAAAATAGTTTTCCAAAAGACGCGGCTTTGCTTTCTGAAAAAACAAAATTTTTAGGATTAGCATATGTACATGGCTCTAAAATATATGAAGAGGATGAAAACGCAAAAAAAGAAATTATCGAGTTAAATAGAAAGATTTTTGAACGATCCGATAAAGAGATTAATAAAATTTACGACAAAGGAAAAAAGTGGAGCTTAGAGCACTTTGACGAGCTTTATAAAAAATTGGTCACAAAATTTGATTATTTTATTTTTGAAAGCCAAACAGGGGAAATCGGAAAAAAGATTATAGAAAAAGGATTAAAAAACGGAATTTTTGAAAAAGGAGAAAACGGGGCGATTATTTTTAAGGGTGAAAAATACGGGCTTCACACAAGGGTTTTTATTAATTCTGAAGGATTGCCCACTTATGAGGCAAAAGATTTGGGATTAGCTGAAATAAAATACAAAAAGTATGCTTATGACCAGTCATTTATTGTAACAGGCAACGAGGTTAATGAATATTTCAAGGTAATGCTTTGCGCAATGGCGCAAATTAATCCTGATTTAGCAAAGAAAACAAAACACATCGGACATGGAATGTTGCGTTTGCCCGAAGGAAAAATGTCGTCTAGGACGGGAAATGTTATAACCGGCGAATCATTAATAGAAAAAGTTGAAGGATTGGTAAAGAAAAAAATTAAAGACAGGAACTTATTGGAAAAAGAAAAATTGGATATTGCGCAGAAGGTTGCCGTGGGGGCATTAAAGTATTCAATTTTAAAGCAGTCAATCGGGTCAGATATTATTTATGATTTTGATAAATCAATTTCTTTTGAAGGAGACTCGGGCCCCTATCTTCAATATTCTTACGCAAGGGCAATGTCGGTTTTGAGAAAAGCGAAAAAAGAAAAAATCAAGCCATCTTTTAAAAAAACGCCAGATAAAATAACTCAACTTGAAAAATCAATGAGTTATTTTCCCGAAGTAGTTTTGCAAGCAGGGGAGAATTACGAGCCGCACTATTTGGTTTTATACCTTACGGAGTTAGCCGGAATATTTAATAGTTATTATACAAAGAATAAAATCGTAGATAAAAAAGATGAGTTTTCACCATATAAAGTCGCTTTAACAAACGCATTTGTCACAATTATGAAAAATGGAATGTGGATGCTTGGAATAAAAATTTTAAATAAAATGTAATGAAACTAAACAATAAGTATTATATATTACGCCACGGAGAATCGGTGTCAAACGTTAAAGGATTTGTTTCTTCATGGCCTGAAAAAAGCGCTAATCCCCTGACAAAAACGGGGACCAAACAAGCAAGGCGGGTTACCCAAAAGATTTTGTCTGAAAATATTGAGCTGATATTCTCTTCAGACGTTTTAAGAGCGAAACAGACAGCTGAAATTATCGCAGAGCAACTAAAAAAGAAGGTGAATTTTGATAAAAGATTGAGAGAAATTGATTTTGGCACTTTTAATTCAAAACCCATCGCTGATTTTATCGGTCATTTTGCCAGTAAAGAAAAAAGAATAAAAGAAAAAGTTCCTCGGGGCGAAAGCTACGAAGATACCTTGAAGAGGGTTAATAATTTCTTAGAGGATATGGAAAAAACTTATTCGAATAAAAAAATTTTAATAGTTAGCCACCAAGCTCCGCTTTTTATTCTTGAGGGCATATTTTTAGGATATTCTCTAAAAAAGAGCATTGAATTTTTTACTGACGAAAAATTACTTTCAAACTGTGAACTCAAAAAATTTGATTAAAATTTAAATTATGGTATATAATTTTCCGGAGAATGAAAATAAAATATTGAAGTTTTGGTCTGATAACAAAATTTTTGAAAAACTTCGTCAAAAGAACAAAGGCAAAAAACGCTGGTCGTTTTTAGATGGCCCCATTACAGCCAATAATCCAATGGGCGCGCACCATGCTTGGGGAAGAACTTATAAAGATCTATTTCAAAGATATAAGGCAATGCAAGGTTATGACCAGCGATATCAAAATGGTTTTGATTGCCAGGGACTATGGGTTGAAGTTGAAGTTGAAAAAGAGCTTGGTTTTAAAAATAAAAAAGATATTGAAAAATATGGAATTGATAAATTTGTTGAAAAATGCAAAGAAAGAGTTGAAAAATATTCAACCATACAGACGCAGCAGTCAATAAGATTGGGCCAATGGATGGATTGGGAAAATTCTTATTACACAATGTCTGATGAAAACAATTATGCTATTTGGCATTTTTTAAAAAAATGTTGGCAAGAGGGATATTTATATAAAGGCAAGGATTCGGTTCCTTGGTGTCCAAGGTGCGGCACCGCTATTTCTCAGCATGAAATTTTAACAGAAGAATACAAAGAAATTACTCATAAAGCAATTTATTTCAAGCTTCCTATTATAGCCGGGAAATTAAAAGGCGTAAAATTTTTGGTTTGGACAACAACTCCTTGGACAATACCTGCCAACGTGGCTTTGATTGTAAATCCGGATTTTGATTATGGGATTTTTGAAGCGGACGGCAAAAAATTAATTTTATTAAAAAGTTTGGCTAAAAGTATATTGGAAAAAGAATTTAAACTCAAAAAAACAATAAAGGGAAAATTTTTGAAAGGATTAAAATACGAGGCTCCTTTTGATAATTTAGAAATAGTAAGAAATGTTAGAAGCGAAAACGAGAAAACATTTCACACGGTTGTTTTAGACAAAGACTTGGTAACCGAAACTGAGGGAACAGGAATTATTCATTGCGCTCCGGGAGCTGGCGAGGAGGATTTTAAAATCAGCCAAAAAGAAAATTTAGCAGTAATTGATGTGATTGACGAGTCAGCTGTGTATTTGGAAGGAATGGAGGAATTTTCCGGAAAAAATGCCAAACAAAATCCGGAAATAATTTTTGATTATTTTAAAAATTATAGAGCCGGCGAATTTTTTTATAAAATAGAAGACTATACCCATCGTTATCCCACCTGTTGGCGATGCAAGACAGAATTAGTTTGGAGGGTTGTTGACGAATGGTATATTTCAATGAAAAAATTGAGGAAATCATTAATTGAAATAACTAAAAAAATAAATTGGGTTCCTTTTTTTGGCAAAGAAAGAGAATTGGATTGGTTGAAAAATATGCACGATTGGTTGATTTCAAAAAAGAGATATTGGGGTTTAGCTTTGCCTATTTTTGAATGTCAGTGTGGAAATTTTGAGGTTATTGGTTCAAAAGAGGAATTAGAAAAAAGAGCAGTTGAAGGATGGGAAAAGTTTAAAGACAATTCTCCCCATAGGCCATGGATTGATAGTGTTAAAATTAAATGTAAGAAATGCGATAAATTGATTTCCAGAATAGCAGATGTCGGGAATCCATGGCTGGATGCCGGCATAGTTTCGTATTCTACTACAAATTATTTTTCTGATAAACTTTATTGGAAAAAATGGTTTCCTGTAGAATTAGTTTGCGAATCATTTCCCGGGCAATTTAAGAATTGGTTTTATTCTTTGTTGGTGGCGTCAGCTGTCTTAGAAGATACAAATCCGATGAAAACAATTTTTGGTTATGCTTTAGTACGTGATGAAAAAGGAGAGGAGATGCATAAATCCAAAGGAAACGCCATTTGGTTTGACGAGGCCGTAGAAAAGATTGGAGCCGATCCAATGCGTTGGATGTATTCAAAACAAAATCCAGCAGAAAATCTTAATTTTGGTTATAATACAGCCGACGAAGTAAAAAGAAAACTATTAACACTTTATAATGTTTATACTTTTTTTAATACATATGTTAAAAAAGAAGAGTTTGAAAATATAGATTTGAACCCAAAACCGAAAAACGTTTTAGACAAATGGATTTTGTCAAAAATAGACCACTTAATCGGCGCTTGCGAATTTAATCTTGAAAAATACGATGTTGCTAAAGTAGTTTTAGCCGTAGAAGATTTTTTCATAAATGACTTGTCTTTATGGTATATAAGAAGGTCAAGGAAAAGATTCCACGATGATAGCCAAGAGAGATCAGAGGCGATGTCAGCTCTTTATTATACACTTTTGAGTATTACAAAATTAATAAGTCCGATAATGCCATTTTTTGCAGAAGAAATGTATCAAAATTTAAAAATAAACAATATGCCAGAATCAATTCATTTGTGCAACTGGCCACAATTAAAAGACGAAGGTTATATAGACCTAGAACTTGAAGGTAAAATGGATGAAACGCGCCATATTGTTAATTTGGCGTTAGCCCAAAGGGCGGAAAAAACAATTAAAGTAAGACAGCCCATTGCTTTGATAAAAATAAAAAATAAAGAAACGAAAATTGAGAGCGACAAAGAACTTTTAGAATTGATAAAAGACGAGGTTAATACTAAAGAAATTGTTTTTGGAGCAAAAATTAAAAATGAAATAGAACTTGATACGAAAATTACACAAGAGTTGAAAGAAGAGGGAGCAATAAGGGATATAATCAGGTGTATTCAAAATATGAGAAAAGAGGCAGGGCTGAAACCGGAAAACAAAATTTTAGTTTTCTTTTCTAGCAGACCAGAGATGAACAAAATTTTAGAGAAAAATAAGGGGTTTTTATTAAAAGAAATTAAGGCGAAAGATTTTTATCTAGAACAAAAGTCAGAAGCAGAATTTGTTCCAGAAAAAGAGATAGAGATTGACCAGCAAAAATTATTATTAAAGATAAAAAAAGTCTGATATATGGCAGTTTATTATAGAACGCAGGGTTTTATTTTTAAAAAGAAGGACATTTTTGAGGCAGACAGAGTTTTTTCAATTTTTACTTATGATTTTGGAAGACTAGAAATTTTTGGCAAAGCCATAAGAAAGATAACCTCAAAATTAAGAAAAGGAACAGAAATTTTTTCTTTATCGGAAATTGATTTTATTCAAGGAAAAAATCGCAAAACCCTTACTAATACAATTACAATAGAAAAATTTAGAAATATAATGCAAGATCCCGCCAGATTAAAAATCAGTTATAAAATAAGCGAGATTTTAGATAATTTTATCAAAGGCCAAGAAAAAGACGAGTCCATATTTACTTTATTAAAAGAGACGTTGAATAAACTAAACAACTCTAATTTGCAAGCTTCTGGCGTCCAATTAATTTATTATTATTTTCTTTGGAATTTTTTATCTATAATAGGATATCATCCCGAAACTCAAAAGTGCGTGGTTTGTGGATTAAAGTTGAACCCCTATCTTCTCTATTTTTCAAATAAAGACGGCGGAACTATTTGTAAAAATTGTTCTAACCATAACATAGAAAAAAAAGAGGCTTGTCCTGAGTATTATCAAAGAATTAATTCGGATATTGTTAAAATATTAAGGTTGATTTTTAAAGGAGATTGGCAGATTCTATCCAAATTGAAGGTTGATAAGTTTTCATTAAACTTACTTAAAGAAATATCAGAGAATTATTGTTGCTATATTTTATCTAGTCGCTCCGCAAGCGTATAATTAAGTATATAATAAATAATATGAATAAAAAAATAATTTTTATATTTTTAATATTAGTTGTTATAATCGGAGGTTTTTTTGGCTTTTGGCTTTACCGTAATAATGTTTTTTCAAAAGAGGTTTTAAAACTGGAGATCCTAGGAGTCGATTCTATCAAAATGGGGGATGAAATAGAATATACCGTTAAATACAAAAATAACGGCAATTCTGTTTTACAGGAGCCAAGGCTTATTTTTGAACTTCCCGAATACTCTTTAACTGAAGATGGAAAAACAAGATTTGTCCAAGATTTAAAAGATATTTATCCGGGAGATGAAGATTTTGTAAAATTTAAAACACGTCTTTTGGGCAGCGAAAATGATTTAAAGGTTGCCAAAGCATGGCTCTCTTATGCGCCTAAAAATTTAACAGTTCGTTTTGAATCAGACACCACATTTACCACAAAAATTAATTTTGTGCCCATAACATTAGATTTTGATTTAGCATCAAAGGTAGAAAGGGGAAAAGAGATACAATATTCACTTAACTATTTTTCTAATATAGATTATCCCCTAGAGAATCTTAGTATAAAAATTGATTCAATAACTGGTTTTCAATTAGAAAGTTCGATTCCCTCATCTTTAGATAAATCTGAATGGAAAATCTCAACCTTGAACAAAGCGCAAGGTGGCAGAATAATAGTTAACGGTAGAATTACCGCTGACACAGGACAGCGCTTAAGTTTTGGAGCTAAACTCGGCATATGGCAGGATGGCGTATTTGTTTTAATAAAAGATACAAATAAAGAATTGTCCGTTGTTGAGCCTTTAATTTTTATATCACAGCAAATTAACGGTTATCCAAATTACGTTGCTTCTCCCGGAGAAAAATTACATTATGAAATTTTCTTTAGAAACATCGGGTCTACTTCTTTTGACAATTTATTTTTATTAACCAAATTAGACGGTCAAGCCATAGATATGCAAAGCATTAAATCTTTAACGGGCGAAGTTCGGTCAAATGATAAATTAATTGCTTGGGATTATAAACAAGTGCCAGAATTGAGATATTTAGCCCCCCAGCAAGAGGGCAAGGTTGAGTTTGATGTTCAGTTAAAAAACGACTGGACCCAATCTAATTCGGAAAATAATAATACAATAATAAAAAATAAAGTCGATATTTCTCAAATCAGCAACGAGTTTCAAACAAAAGTCAATTCAAAATTAGAAGTTTTACAAAAAGGTTTTTATTCAAGCCAAGCCGGAATTACAAATTCAGGCCCTATTCCGCCGATAGCCGATACGTCGACAACTTATACGATAACCTGGGATATCAAAAACTATTTTAACGATATTAAAAACGCAAAAGTAAGAGCAATTTTGCCGCGAAATGTAAGTTTGACCGGAAAAGTTTCGCCAGAAAATGAATTTTCAAATTTTTCATTTGATAATAATAGCCGGGAAATAGTTTGGAATGTTTCTGGCGGAGCAACTATTGCGGTTGATGCGGGAATTTCAAGCAATGCTCCTTCTCTTTCTTTTCAGGCTTCCTTAATCCCCGATTATTCCCAAAAAGGAGGGACGGTCCCTATTATTGGCGAGGTGACTATTTCTGCGGAAGACCAATTTACAGGAGCTATCACCCAGGGTAAAGCCCTGCCGATAAACACCAGTTTGCCCGACGACCCAAGCGGCTCCGGGGGCGGAATAGTGCAATAATAAAAGTATGAAAAATCAAGATTTTGAAAAGGGATTTTCAATTTTAGCAGTTGTAGAAATAGTTATTTTGATAGCTGTTTTGGCAATATCGGGGTTTATGGCGTATAATTATTTTTATTCAACGCAGAATAAAGAGCAAGTAATATCTTATCAAGCAAATCAAAATAAAACGCCGGTAGACGAAACCGCTGATTGGCAAACTTACTCAAATTACGATTATGGTTTTCAAACAAAACATCCCGCCGATTGGTCGGTAAATATTTTGCCCGAAGTAAAAGACAGGATTAATTTTATTGCTCCAGCTCCCCAAACAAAGATTTTTGATTTTGAGATTAGAGTTCAAGCAAACCCAGAAAAATTATCAGCAAAGGATTTTGTTCAACAAATGTTACAGAAAAATACATTAGAAGATATTGGCAGAATTAGCTATAAAACCAGTCAAGAATTAACTATTTCAGGATTTTCGGCTTACGAGTTAAATGAAGTTTTTGTTTATGACCAAAATCAAGAATGGATTTATGTGGCCACTAACGATTATATTTATCGTTTCTCTTTTCCCATAGCTGAAGAAAATCCAAATTTGCAAGATCCAATTAATAATAACAAAATATCACATTTAATGCTTTCTACATTTATTTTTATGGGGGGAACAGCGACAAAAGAAGAAAGCTGTATTGTTTCTGGCGGGAAAGTGTCAACAATAACTTGTTATTGTTCCAGCTCGGTTGATTTTTATAATAATTGTATTGTGGGCGGTTGCGCTTGCACCCCTGATCCCAAATATGCAAAACAAGTAAAAAATTGCGAATGTCCCGCAGGAAAATGTTTTAATGGAATTCAATGCATAAATCAATTAGAATAAAAGATAAGATAAATAAAATTATGAAAAAAACAGAAAATAATTTAATGGAAAAAATAGTTTCTTTATGCAAGAGAAGAGGTTTTGTTTTCCCCGGGTCGGAAATTTACGGAGGACTATCCAATTCGTTTGATTACGGGCCGCTGGGAGTTGAATTAAAAAATAATATAAAAAATTTTTGGTGGAAACATTTTGTGCATAATCGAGACGATATAGTCGGCATAGATGCGGCCTTAATAATGAATACAAAAGTTTGGGAGAATTCAGGACATATGGAAACTTTTAACGACCCATTAGTAGAATGCAAAAAATGCCACCGCAGATTTAGAAGGGACCATTTGGAAAAAAATAAATGCCCCGATTGCGGAGGAGAATTGACAGAGCCAAAACAATTTAATTTAATGCTCAAAACTTTTTTAGGTCCTGTTGAAAATGCCGATAACACGGTTTATTTCAGGCCGGAAACCGCGCAGGCAATGTTTGTTGACTTTAAAAATGTTTTAGAAACTTCAAGGAAAAAAATTCCTTTTGGAATAGCTCAAATCGGAAAAGCCTTTAGAAACGAAATCACTCCGGGAAATTTTATTTTTCGCACAAGAGAATTTGAACAAATGGAAATTGAATATTTTATAAAAAAAGAAAATTGGGAAAAATCATTTGATGAATGGAAAAAAGAAATGTGGAATTGGATTGATTTGCTTGGTATCAACCGAAAAAATATTCACGAATGCGAGTGTCTTCCAGAAAATAGAGCTCATTATTCTAAAAAGACAATTGATTTTGAATATGATTTTCCTTTTGGCAGAGACGAGCTTTACGGTTTAGCCTACAGAACCGATTTTGACTTGAAAAATCATTTTGCAGAGCCCCCCTATGAAGACGCAGAGACGGGCGAAAAATTATATCCTCATGTTATAGAACCAACCTGGGGCGTAGATAGGTCGGTTTTGGCTGTTTTGTGCGACGCTTATGTTGAGGAAAAAGAAAGGGTAATTTTAAAATTAAAACCGAGCCTGGCTCCCTATAAAGTTGCTGTGTTTCCTCTTTTAAAAAATAAACCGGAGCTTGTGAAAAAAGCGAGAGAAGTGTATGATATGTTGAAAAAAGATTTTAATGTTGCTTTTGACGATAGGGGCAATATCGGAAAGAGATATTATTCTCAAGACGAAATAGGCACTATTCTGTCAGTTACGGCAGATTTTCAGACATTAAGTGATAATACAGTTACTTTAAGAGACAGAGATACTATGAAACAGATAAGGATAAATATTATAAAGGTTAAAGAAACCGTAGATAAAATTTTAAGAGGAGAAAAATTTTTATCACTTGGAAAATCGATTAAATAATTTCCGCGATTTCTCTGTCAATTTTTTCTACATTTTTACTAACTTTATTAAAATTAATTTTTAATACATTACAAAATTGTTTAAGGACGCGAAGAGGAATCATGGTTTTTTTTATTCGCCAATTGGAAAAGGTTGCTTTGTGGATATCCAAGAATTTCGCACAATTTTTGTAATTCCCAAAGTCAATTTTTATTTTATTGAACATTGCATTGTGAAAGTTTTTCTCCAGAAAGATTGTTGCATTTTGATCAATATAAATGCTTAAATTTTTTGGTTTATTTGTTAATCTTATTTTTCTCTGATTTTTCAAAATTTTTAAATAAATTCTAATTGTAGTATGGGTTAATTTAAAATGATTTTTAATGAAATTCGTATCACAAATTTTAGCCCTCCTTATCAATTTTATTAGTTCATATATAGAAAAACATTTTTCAGATTTAATAATTGGAGGGTTTTCTAGATTGCCGCTTAGCCAGCAAAGAAGTTTCCATTTTTGAGTGTTTGGTTCGAAATAAGCGAAAAGTTTATTCTTTTTGTTTTCTGCGGTAGTAAAAAGATTATATGCTGTAATTTTATTATTATAGCCAGATTTTCGTGTAAGTATCGATTCTCCAAATTTAATTTTATCTTTTAGCCATATTTGTTTTATGGAACTATGAAAATTTTTACTAACCGTACTGAATAAAATTTTATTATTTTTTGAAACGCACCCATCAAACATTAATGCTCCTCTGGCAAAAGATTTCCTTATCCCCAGATGAGATGTTTTTATAATTTTAGGTTCAAAAGCGGTAAAACATTTTGGTCCCGGAATAGCTTCAAAAAATATGATCAAATATCTAGCCAAAATTTTATTCGAAAAGCAGACGCGCCATGCATTTTTCTTTTTTTCAAATCGGTTTGGATTAATATTAAATTCATCTTTTATCCACTTAGTAAACATTTCAACATTATCTTTATACGCATCAGTAAGCCCTATACTATAATGTGTTTGAATTAAGAGGCCCGAATTTTTGAGAAATTCGTTCAGAAATCTTAAATTTTTAGAGTTAACTTGTATGCTGAGGTAGCGCTGATTTCTGGACGGGCAATTACCTGCAGAATAATGAATTTTTATTTTTTTCAATTTCCGCTCTAATATTTTTAACCTTATAGGATCTTTGTCTGAAAATATAACTTGCACACTAAGGCTGCCATCGGCCATAAATGCTCCTAAAATTTTAGCTAAATTGTTATTTAATCTGTTTACAGCTTTTATAGGTTTAGCAGAGGCAGAATTTACCTTTAAATATTCAATGTTATTTTTAAATATATTTAAAAACTTATTTTTATTTTTAGTGAATTTTAGTAGTTCTAATATTATAGGAATTGGATAAAATTTGCGTTCTAATCGTAGGGTTTCTTTGATTGTGGATGGCGAACATCTGAGATTATTGTTTAAATTATTATATGACCATTGTTTGCAAAATTTTTTACTTTTAACAACTTCTTTTTTTAACTTTTTAAATAACCTGCCAATATTTTTTCCACCCGCGCAAATCCACGTCCTTGGATGAAGGTCGGTGGTTGAATTTAATAAAAATAGATTAAATTTTTTACTCATTATGTTATTAATACTATAAAATATATTATTGTGCTATAATAAAAAAAGACCGCGACACGATGAAACAGGAGAGAGTTAATATGATGATTTGACAAGATATATAGATATGTTAATATAAAAAATATAGTTCTTTTTAATAAAAATATTTGAAAAACTGGCGGTCATAGCCAAAAATCAATAAAGAAATTTGTTGTTTTCTGGCTATGACTGCCATGTCGGTTAGTCAAGCTTGATTTGTTGGCACACGTGCCAGAAAGGACAGAAGACATGTCTTCTTATTCTGAGGGTCAGACGCATCAGTTGATGGAAGCTTTTGAGGCCAAGGGTTTCACCCCCAGCCACGTCACCTCGCTTGGCCAAAATGCCGATGGCATATTGGATAAGTTGATGTTAGTACTGATCAGCGCGGCTAAGGTCGTGGTCGATCTCGTGTTCGAACTCATTGCTAACGTCGAACGCGATATGACTAACTGGGAATGTCTCGAGCCGGTTGTCGCCGAAGAAGGCGAATTCGAGTCGTTTCTGGCGGAGTTTCTGGAACCGGGAGAAAGTTGCCTCGGTGGCGAAGAAATGGTTAAGATAGCCAAAAAACAAGGCATTCTTACCGGACTTCGTCATGCCGAAGCCATGCTTCGGGATCAAGATAGGATTCCCGCTGACTGGAGGAAATATTACTTAGTATTTCCTGAAGTTTGGCAGAGTCCGAGTGGCTACCGCGCTGTGTTTGACCTTTATTGGTACGGCTGCCGCTGGTATCTGAGCTACAGCTGGCTTGATAACGACTTCATTTCCCGCTGTCGGCTCGTCGCCTCCCGCAAGTATTAGAAAAACTTGGGTGCTTGGAACCTTGGTTTTCCACAAATTTTGGTTCCTTGAATCCTTGGCGTAAAGTCCTGTTTTGCTTTTGCAAAACAGGACTTCTTTTTTTGTATTTTTATGATAAAATTAAAATTGGATATTAGGCTAATAAGTCTGCGGTCAGTGGATGATGGGATGAAGTATAAAAACAGATAAATTTGTAATGCAACGGTTACGACTTCAGGTGGCCGAATTCTATATTTCAGGAAAGCGCAGAATTCCAGTGGTTACGGCCCCTGGAAGAGTCGCTCCTGATTAGTAAAAAACGAAGATACTTGGTATAGGGCGTTAAGGTATTTTAGATACCGAATTAGATACAGCTCCGAGAGTATTCAAGGGGCAGTGATATAGATGACGCTTTATACATTTTTGTTTGGCAGAGTCCGAATGGCAACCGCTATGTGTTTTACCTTTATTGGAACGGCAACCGCTGGTATCTGAGCTACAACTGGCTTGATAACGACTTCAATCCTAACTGTCGGCTCGTCGCCTCCCGCAACTCTCTTTATTTTTCCACCTTTTTTAAGGTGGTTTTTACTTTAACGATTTAATCCATCCCCCCAGCATTTTTCCAACTTCATTTAGTTTTTCAGAAAGATTTATATATTTTTTGTGGTTTAAAGATTTTATTTCCCAAGCAATTTGCAAAAAAAATTTCAACAGGTCTAATTTAACAGAAGCAACCCTAAGAAAGATTAATTTTTCTGTTTTGTCCGAACTACTTGCTTTTATTATTTCTTCAATTACTCCCAAAAACAAAGAGTCAATTTTTACGCCGAGAGTATATCTTGAACTTTTTGGAAAACAGGGAAAATATTCGTGCCACAATTTATAAACCTGAGTTAGTTTTTGAATAATACCTAAGCTAAATTGGCTGGGGGGGGGATTAGAAGCCGTATTATTATTTATATTTTGATTGTGAAAATTTAATTGGTTCATAATATAAATGATAAATAATTTTTATAAATTTGAAGACATTATTAGTATTGATAATTTACTTTTTGCTTGGGAAGAATTCATTAAGGGAAAGAGGAATAAAAAAGACGTTTGCGAGTTTTCGTTCTATTTAATGGATAATATTTTATCACTGTATGAAGATTTAAAAAATCATGTTTACAAACATGGTGGATATCAACGTTTTAGAATAAACGACCCTAAGCCACGGATAATACATAAAGCCGACGTCCGAGACAGATTATTACACCATGCCGTATATCGTATATTATACCCGTTTTTTGATAAAACATTTATTTCAGATTCGTTTTCCTGCAGAAATAATAAGGGAATGCACAAGGCAATAAACAGATTTGGAGACTTCAGCCGTATTGTTTCAAAAAACAACACTAAACCCTGTTGGATTTTAAAGTGCGATGTTAAAAAGTTTTTTGCCAGCGTTGACCAAAAAACTTTAATTGAGATTTTACAAAAACACATTACTGATAAAAATATCTTAAATCTTCTCGAGAAATAATTGAAAGTTTTAAACCAAACGGCTTGCCGCTCGGAAATTTAACCAGCCAATTATTCGCCAATATTTACCTAAACGAGTTTGACCAATTTATAAAACATAAATTAAAAATAAAATATTACATAAGATACGCAGACGATTTTGTTATTTTGTCTCAAAACAGAGATCATTTGGAAAATTTGATTCCAATAATCGGAAATTTCTTGCAGAATAAATTAAAACTCACATTGCATCCAGATAAAGTTTTTATTAAGACAATTTATTCTGGCATTGATTTTCTTGGCTGGATAAATTTTCCAGATTACAAGATATTAAGACCCGCCACCAAGAGAAGAGTGTTTAATAGGATAAAATACAATAGCAAAGCAGAAACTTTTAATTCTTATTTGGGCTTGCTAAAACATGGGAATACTTATAAGATTAAAAAAAGATTATTTTATGAGTTATTTGCAGAAAAATATCAGGCTTTTTAAAATGAACAATCAAAAGATTTCGGTTATAATTCCCGCTTATAACGAGGAAAAATTTATACAGAAAACGCTTGAATCCATTAAAAATACAGCGGCTCATTTGCCGGAAATAATAGTAGTGGTAAATGGATCAGAAGATAAGACTTTTGAAATATCAAAGCGCTACGCCACAAAAGTTTTAAATTTTACAAAGGCGATTGGACCAAGCGTCGCTAGAAACGAGGGGGCCAAAATAGCGACTGGAGATGTTTTTGTATTTTTAGATGCCGATACGGAAATTTCCAATAATACGATTCAAGAAGTTGTTGCCAACGCAAATCATAATATTGTTGGCGTGTGCTCTGCCGCGACAATAGACGAAAAAGCAGACAAAAAATTAAGAGCAAAAATATTTTTTGCTTTTAAAAATTTTGTTCACAAAACAAAACTCCACAAAGGTTCTCTCGCTCTTATTTTTTGCAGCAGGGAAGTTTTTTTAGGAATAAACGGCTTTAATAAAGATATGCGAATCGGCGAGCTTAACGATTTTATTAAAAGAGCCATTAAAGCTGGAGCGGTGTATAAATTTTTAGACAATTGTCATGTGATTACCTCTTTACGGAGGTACGAAAAGGAGGGTTATTTAAGAATGTTTTTATTTTGGATTAAATGGAAAATTGCGCGAGTATTTAAAACTGACAAAAAGGTAACGGACAAATATTTTAAATAAAAAAATGAATAATATTTTTGAAAAAACTACATTTAAAAACGGATTAAGATTGATTACGGTTCCATTAAAAAATACCAATAGCGTAACGGTTTTGATATTGGTTGGTACCGGTTCAAAATATGAGACAAAGGAGATAAATGGTATTTCGCACTTTTTGGAGCATATGTTTTTTAAGGGCACGAAAAAGAGACCCAATACCTTAAAAATAGCCGAGACTTTAGATATGGTCGGCGGAGAGTATAATGCTTTTACCTCGAAAGAAGTTACTGGTTTTTGGGCCAAAGTAGATAATAAACACTTGACTCTTGCCTTGGATTGGATTTCAGATATGTTTTTAAACTCCAAATTTGACGAAAAGGAGATGCAAAGAGAGAAAGACGTGATAATTGAAGAAATGAATATGTATTTAGATACGCCAACTGCCTACGTTTCGGAGCTTTTCGAAAAATTACTCTATGGAGATCAGCCAGCTGGCTGGAGAATTATTGGAGAAAAAGAAAATATTTTAAATTTTAATCGCCAAAAAGTTTTAAATTATTATAAAAATCATTATTCTTCATCAAATACCGTTATCTGCGTCGCGGGAAACATGGATTCAGAAGATATAAAAAATAAAGTAGAGAGCTCTTTCAAAAACATAGAAAAAAGAGAAGCTAAAGAAAAAATAAAAGTAAAGGAAACGCAGCAAAAACCAGAGACGATGTTGCACTTTAAGAAAACAGACCAGACGCACTTTTGTCTTGGTGTGAGGGCTTATGATTTATTCCATCCCCAAAAAACCGCCTTATCCTTGTTGTCTATAATTTTGGGCGGTAATATGAGTTCAAGGCTTTTTATCAAAGTTAGGGAAAGACAGGGCTTGGCTTATTATATTCACACCTCGGTTGATGCCGCTTCAGATACTGGATATTTGGTAACTCAGGCCGGAATAGACCATAAAAATTTAGAAAAATCAGTCGGGCTGATTTTGAAAGAATATAAGGATTTAAAAAATAAAAAAATCATGGTAAAAGAACTTCAGAAGGCAAAAGATTATTTAAAAGGGACATCAACGCTGTCTTTAGAGTCATCAGACAGCCAGGCGTCTTTTTATGCTTCTCAAGAGTTACTGGAAAAAAAAGTTTTAACTTTGGAAGAAAAATTTGAAAAGATTGATAAAGTTTCTGTAAATGATATAAATAAGGTAGCGAAGGATATATTTTTGCCAAAAAATCTTAATTTGGCTGTGATAGGGCCTTCTAATGAAAAAGAAAACCTTCAACGTTTATTGAAGATTTAATAGACGCAACAAACATGTCAGAAAAAACATTAGATGTTTCTTGGGAAACAATTATAAAATTTTTTATAGCTAGTTTTATCTTTTATGTTATTTACCTTGCCAGAGATATTGCAATCTGGTTCTTTTTTGCGCTTGTGATTTCTATTTTACTCCAGCCTGCTGTTAATTTTTTAAGGAAGATTTATATCCCCAAAATTATCGCGATAATTTTGATTTATTTGTCAATTTTTAGTTTTTTAGGCATTTTAATTTATCTAACGGCCCCTATTTTTATTTATGAAATAAAACAGTTCTCGCAGTCTCTGCCAGATTATTTTGAGCGCATTAGTCCCATTTTAAAACAATTTGGATTCGATGTTTCCGAGGGATTTCAAGAGGTTACAGGTATTTTAACTGGTAATTTGGAAAAAAGTTCCAAGGGCGTTGTAAGCGCCCTTTTGGCCTTTTTTGGCGGACTTTCTTCAACTATTTTTATTTTAACAATTTCTTTTTTTCTTTCTCTAGAAGAAGGCGGTGTGGAAAAAGTTTTAGTGCTATTAAGTCCTAAAAAATATGAAGCATATATAATAGCTCTTTTCAAAAGAGCTCAAAGCAAAGTTGCCGGTTGGTTTGGAGCAAGAATTTTAGCTTGTCTTTTTGTGGGGGTTGCTTCTTTTATTGTATTTTATATATTTGGAATAAAATACGCCTTTATACTGGCCTTATTGGCTGGAATTTTAAATTTTGTACCGTATATAGGGCCATGGATAACCAGTGTTTTGTTGTTTGTATTTGTTGTTTCCTCTTCAACTTCTTGGTTTTTAGTATTTTATGTTTTAGTTGCTTTTTCAATGATTCAATTGATAGAAAACAGCCTTTTAACACCTATATTAATGAAGAAAATGATTAATCTTCCGCCGGTCTTGGTTTTACTAGCCCTGCTTATAGGGTCTCAGATTTTTGGATTTTTGGGCACAATTTTTGCCGTGCCAGTTTTTGGAATCGTCTACGAATTTTTAAAAGAGTTTTTAGAAAAAAGAAGAGAAGATTTAATACTTTAACAAAAGGATAGAGATAAAAACCGTCAAAAGTTGACTTAAAATTCTCCAAAAAACGGAGATTTTTTTATGCTTTAGAAAATGGATTTTTTTATGGTGGATATTGTTGTATTTTTTTAAAATTTTATTTGAAAAGAAATAATCCAAAAAGTTAAAGCCGTCAGGCAATATAGCGAAGAATGCGCAAACAAAAATTATTGGTTGATTATTTGAAAATATTAAAATTAATAATATGCCAAAAGAAAAATCCCAAAACACCCTTGAAATATCAGGCAATGCTTTCTGCCATTGCCTTTTTTCAATATTATCAATAGGATATTCAATATGAGGAATTAAATCTAAAAAATAATGGCTTAAAAAAGCCAGAAGAATCGCCAGTGGGGCGTATTCTATTTTTGAAGCGATAGCGGCTCCTAAAAGCAGATGAGGCGTTAAAATCATGGAAATTTTCTAAAAAAGTGTTAGAATCATGTAATAATATATTATATCTTATGTTTAGAAAAAAGAAAAAGTTTTATATTACCACTAGTATTTCTTACACAAATGCGCCTCCGCACATTGGTTATGCTTTTGAGTTAATTCAAGCAGATGTTTTAGCCAGGTATCGCCGTTCCCTAGGAGAGGATGTTTTTTTCTTAACTGGCACAGACGAACATGGCTTGAAAACGTTAAGAATGGCTAAAAAATTAAATAAAAATCCGGAAGAATTTGTCGATGAAATATCAAAAAAGTTTAGAGAATTAAAGCAAACCCTCAACTTATCAAACGATGATTTTATAAGAACTACTGATAAAATTAGGCATTGGCCTTCGGTAAAAAAGATTTGGGAAAAATTAGAAAAAAATGGGGATATTTATAAAAAAAAATACAAAGGCCTATATTGCATTGGTTGCGAAGCGTTTATAACTCAAAAGGATTTAGTTAATAGCAAGTGTTCTGTTCATTTAAAAGCGCCGGAATTAATAGAAGAAGAAAATTATTTTTTTAAGCTGTCAAAATATTTACCAGAAATAAAAAAGGTAATCAATAAAGGCGAAATAAAAATTATTCCAGAATCTAAAAAAAATGAAATTTTAAGCATGATTGAGCAAGGAATAGAAGATGTTAGTTTTTCCAGAGAGAAAGAAAAATATTGGGGATTTTCTACGCCCAATGATGAAAACCAAATAATATATGTTTGGCCAGACGCTCTTTCAAATTATATTTCAGTCCTTGGATATGCTGAAAATAGCGGAAAATTTAAGAAATATTGGCCGGCAGATGTTCATTGTATAGGTAAAGACATCGTAAAATTCCACGCGATATATTGGCCAGCAATGCTTCTTTCGGCTAAATTAAAATTGCCAAAGTTAATTTTCATACATGGGTTTATCAATGTGGCTGGACAAAAGATGTCCAAATCTTTAGGCAATGTAATTAATCCATTTGAATTAGTCAAAAAATATGGCCAAGATGCGGTTAGGTATTATTTGTTAAGAGAAATTTCTCCGACAGAGGATGGCGATTTTACTTATGAAAAGTTTGAAGTAAAGTATAATTCTGATTTAGCTGGCGGAATAGGTAATCTTGTAGCAAGGGTGCTAGGCATAGCAGGAAATATAAAAATAAACAAATTAGAACCAACAAAAAAGATGAGTAAAAAAATAAAGGAAACAAAGAATAATTGCGCATTGGCATTAGAAAAGTTTAGGTTCAATGAGGCATTAGCAGTTGTGTGGGAGTTGATAAGTTATTGCGATAAATATATAAATGACGAAAAATTATGGGAGACAAAAAATACAGAAACAATAAAGGATTTATTCTATGCGTTAAACGAAATAAGTGATTTGCTTTGGCCATTTTTACCTCAAACTGCAGAAAAGATTAAAAAAGCGGTTAAAGAAAAAAAATCAGAAATATTGTTTCCTAAAATTGTAAAATAAAAATAATTATTTTTAGAACCTTGAAATAACAATACAACCAGAGGAGTATGCGATGCTTGCAGATTTGTTTTTAATAACAGGAAAAACAATAATTTTTATTGTTTCTGTAATTTTTATTTATCACAATTTAACATCTCGGACAAAATTTCTCAAAAAACACGGTCGGTCTTATTTGGAATCAGAGAAGCCCGATGAGTAAAATTATTTTTGTGGTTCGGCTTGACTTCTTTTATATTTGTTGCTACAATATGATTAGCGCTTTTTTTATCAGGTCACGACGACTTGAGAGAGCGAGACCCCCCGCTGAAGAAAGAAAGAAGGAGTAGAACATGTTGGTGCTATCCCGCAAAAGAGGTGAGAGTATTATTGTCAACGACAACATTACGATTGTCGTTGTGGAAATCTGTGGGGACAGGGTGAGACTAGGGGTGGAAGCCCCAAAGGAAGTTTCTGTACACCGATTTGAGGTGTACGAGGCGATCCGGAGGAGCGAAGAAGCCATTAAGACGGCTCCGCGACCGGAGACAAAAAAGACAAAACCGGACGCGTTGCTCGCGGAAGCGGCAGAGGAAGACGGTCCCGCGCTTCCTAATCCCACCTAACGCACCATCGCCGCAATAGGCGCGAAAGCGCATGACGGATAACCGCTGGTTATCCGTCTTTTTCTTTGATATTATAGAAACATGATTATAGACACGCATTCGCATTTAAATTTTAAAGCATACGATAACGACAGAGAAGAAGTTATAAAACGAACTCAAGAAGAGGGCGTTGTTTGCATTGATGTCGGAACAAAATATGAAACCAGTAAAAAAGCAGTTGAACTGGCAGAAAAAAACGAAAATATATATGCCGCTATTGGGATGCATCCGATACATATAAAAACAGATTTGATGAAGTTAAAAACAGATAGCGAAGAGGGTGCGTTTCAGCCGCTCGGCGAAGAATTTAATAAGGAAAAATATTTAGAGCTTTCAAAATTTAAAAAAGTAGTGGCTATAGGCGAAATCGGACTGGATTATTATTATCGCCCGAAAGGAACAGTAAAATTGGAAAAATTTAAAGAGCTTCAAAAGCAAATTTTTATAAAACAATTAGAATTAGCAGAAGAATTAGATTTACCAGTTATTATTCATTGCAGAATGGCGCACGAAGATGTTTTACAAATTTTAAAATTAAAATCAAAAATAAAAGGAATAATACACTGCTTTACCGGAACCGCTGAACAAATGCGCCAATATTTGAATTTGGGATTTTATATTGGAATTAATGGAATTGTCTTTAAATTAAACTTAGACGAAGTTATAAAAGAGTGTCCGCTTGAGAGAATTTTAACTGAAACCGACTGTCCGTATTTAACTCCTCCGCAGGAAAACGGCAAAAGAAACGAACCGATTTTTATAAAACACGTTATCCAAAAAATTGTCGAAATAAAAAGAATAAATTTTGATGAGGTTGCTGACAAAACCACCCAAAACGCCAAAAAACTTTTCAAAATTTGAATTCAGTGGTTGGTTGTTTGACAATTTATAAAATTAGTTTAATATACAAGTAGTTTTTTGAAATTCTAACTTTAGCTATTTGGAGGTGCAGAATGTCAGAGAGAAGCGTTGGTTTGATTGTTTTAACCGAGATCCCGGGAATGGGCATTTGTGCAGTATTAAGAGAACGGGGTTATTTCAATTTTGAAAAAATGCAGCCAGAATCATGGCCTGGTGCTTGCCAGGTTACGGCTCACGGAAAACTGGAGGGAGGCGAAAGGTTTTACCTTGCTATTCATCGGGAAGTAGAAGAGGAGTTAGGCGAAAAGTTTGCCCGGATTTTTCTTACCAGCAGCCCCTTTGAAGTCCTGCGACTTCAAAAGAAAAACAAAGAAATTGTTATTTTTGCAATTAAGATTGACCACACTTTCCTTATAGCAATTAGGCTTGAACCTGGAAGCGGCACTCTCCGTTTTTTGCAAAAACATAAAGTTGACGACATTGTTGATGTCACATCATTTAATAAGACTGAAGGGATTCCTGATCGGAAAACAGTCGCAATGTTTCCAGACGAAAAAGAAGCTGTAGTTAAGGCATTTGCTCTTTTCTCTTAGAGCAAATCATTATATTGAAATTATGGCGGTGAGGATTTTTCCAATACCCGCTTTTTTGTTGTAGCGCACCATCTTTTTTTTGTTAGAAAAGTATGCTAATATATGTTAATAATTTTGTAACTTAAAGCAGGGGTATGAAAAAATATAATCCGCAGAAAATTGAAAGGAAGTGGCAGGATAAGTGGTATAATTCCGCTGTTTTTCAAGCGAAAAACGGCTCAAAGAAAAAGAAGTTTTACCTTTTGGTGGAGTTTCCCTATCCTTCGGGAGACGGGCTTCACGTTGGCCACTGTAGGCCGTATATCGCCTTAGATATTTTGGCCAGAAAAAAAAGAATGGAGGGCTATAATGTTTTATTCCCGATCGGATGGGATGCTTTTGGCTTGCCCACTGAAAACTATGCAATTAAAAAAGGAATTCACCCGGCTACGGCCACCCAAAAAAATACAGATAATTTTAGAAGGCAAATTAAAAATATAGGAATATCTTTTGACTGGCTAAGGGAAATAAATACAACCGACCCGGCTTACTACAAATGGACTCAATGGATATTTTTGCAGTTGTTTAAAAAAGGGTTAGCCTATAAATCTAAAATAGATATTAATTGGTGTCCTTCTTGTAAAACCGGCTTAGCTAATGAAGAAGTGGTTTTTGGGAAATGCGAAAGATGCGGGGAAAAAGTTGAAAAAAAAGAAAAAGAACAATGGCTTATAAAAATCACAGAATATGCGGAAAGATTGATTGAAGATTTAGATTTAGTTGACTATTTGGAAAAAATAAAAATTCAGCAAAAAGAATGGATTGGAAAATCAGAGGGGGCTTTGGTTAAGTTTTCTGTTGAGGGCGACGAGGATTTTTTAGAAGTTTTCACCACAAGAATAGATACCATATTTTCCGGGACATTTTTAATATTGGCTCCAGAACATAAATTTATAGATAAGCATAAAGATAAAATTCAAGATTTAGAAGAAGTTTTGCAGTACAGAGCCTCGGCAAAAATCGCTTCTGATATAGAAAGAACAAACGAAAAGAAATCAGTTACCGGGGTTGAGTTAAAAGGAATTACGGTAAGAAATCCTGCCACAGGAGAGGAAATGCCTGTTTGGATTGCAGATTTTGTTTTGGAAAATTATGGAACCGGAGCTGTTTTCGCAGACGCTCATGATAAAAGGGATTTTGAACTCGCTAAAAAATATGGCATACCTCTTAGAACTTCAATAGAGCCAGCTGACAAAAATATTGCGTCCCAAGTTAAGACTTTGGAAATATGCTATGAAGGCGAGGGCGCGCTTTATAATTCAATGCAGTTTAACGGACTAAGCTCGGCCGAAGCAAGGCCTAAAATTATCTCCTGGCTGGGAGAAAAGGGAATGGCCTCTGTTAAAACAAGCTATAAACTGCGAGACTGGGTTTTTTCAAGGCAGCATTATTGGGGCGAGCCGATTCCGTTAATTTTTTGTGAAAACTGCGGTTGGCAACCTGTTCCTGAAAAAGATTTGCCGGTGGAATTGCCGAAAGTTAAAAATTACAAACCCACAAAAACAGGAGGATCTCCTTTAATTGAAATAAAAAATTGGGTTAATACAAAATGTCCAAAATGCAAAGGTCCTGCAAGAAGAGAAACAGACACAATGCCTAATTGGGCAGGTTCTAATTGGTATTTTTTAAGATATTGCGGCCCAAAAAATAATAAAAAATTGGCCGCTGACAAAACATTAAAATATTGGCTTCCGGTTGATTGGTATAACGGAGGAATGGAGCATACCACTTTGCATTTGCTTTACTCAAGATTTATTTTTAAATTTTTATGGGATATCGGAGCTGTACCAAAGTCAATTGGGCCCGAGCCATATAAAAAAAGAACTTCTCACGGAATGGTCTTGGGCGAAGGCGGGATTAAAATGTCAAAATCAAAGGGAAACGTAATAAATCCGGACAATGTTGTAAAAGAATACGGGGCAGACACTTTAAGGATTTATGAAATGTTTATGGGCCCCTTTGACCAGATGATTCCCTGGGACACAAAAGGAGTTGTGGGTTCAAGAAGATTTATTGAAAAAATTTATAGGCTATCAAACGTTGCAGATTCTAACAAGTCTGGCAACAATAAAGCGTTAAAAAAAGCTCTGCACAAAACAATTAAAAAGGTTACAGAAGATATCGGGGCAATGAAATTTAATACTGCTGTCAGTTCTATGATGGAATTTATAAATGCGTGCAATGTGCAAGGCAGGGAATTGGAAAGAGACGATTTGGAAGATTTTTTAAAAATATTGTCGCCCTTTGCTCCCCACTTAGCTGAAGAGCTATGGTCTGATCTGGGGTTTAAAGGAATGTGCTGCAGTCAAAAGTGGCCAAAATATAATGCAAAACTAATTGAGGAAGAAAAAATAATGCTTATAATTCAAATTAACGGAAAGGTTCGCGACAAAATAGAAGTTATGGCTAACGCAACCCAAAAAGAAGCAGAGAAAATCGCTTTAAAAGGAGAAAAAATAAAGCAATGGCTGAACAATAAAAAAATCAAAAAAGTTATATTCGTGCCGGGCCGGCTGATAAATTTTGTGATAACAGACTTTTCATCAAAAATTTAATGTTTTGTTTTTGACAAAGAATTTTTATGATATGATAGAATTAAATTAAATTTGCGAAACCGTAGAATTATTATTATGAAAAAAGAAATATTATTTGGAAACGAGGCAATAGTCAGAGGCGCGATAGAATCGGGTGTTGATTTTGTTTCCGGGTATCCGGGCTGTCCTTCAGCTGAAATAGGGGATGAATTTGGAAAAATTGCTAAACAATTTGGCGTATATTCTGAATGGTCTGCCAACGAAAAAGTGGCCTTAGAATCAGCCATAGGGGCCAGCTTTTCCGGATTAAAATCTTTGGTAAATATGAAAAGTTTTGGCATAAATGTTTGTTCTGACAGCTTGTTTCCCCTTGCTTACACAGGAACAAAGGCACCTATGGTTATTGTTGTGGCTGACGACCCCTCTTGCCATAGCTCGGCGCAAACAGAGCAGGATTCAAGGGGTTATGCTTATTTGTCCCGCATACCAATATTGGAACCCGCTGACCCGCAAGAGTGTTACGATTTTACAAAATTAGGATTTGAGATTTCAGAAAAATTTAAAACGCCTGTAATTTTAAGAACCACAACCAGGACCAACCATCAGCGAATGCCAGTTAATATGGATCAGGAAATAAAACCCAAAAACAAAAAATTGGGAGAATTTATTAAAAATCCGCATCAGTTTTGCACAATGCCTCCAAGGGTTCTTACTATGAAAAAAGAACTTTTGGAAAAAACAGAAAAAATAGCTGATTTTGCCGAAAAATCAAAAATAAATAAAGTAATAAAAAATTCAGCGTCTCAAAAGTTTGGAATAATAGCTTCCGGGGTTCCTTATTTGCACGCGATTGAAGCCGTTGAGGAGTTTGGATTGAAGGCGCCGGTTTTAAAGCTGGGATTTTTTTATCCATTGCCAAAGAAAAAAATTGTAAGTTTTATAAAAGGATTGAAACAGATTTTGATTGCGGAGGAAACCGATCCTTATTTGGAAAAAGAAATAAAGGCCATTGCAAAAGAAGCGAACCTAAAGGTTCAGATTTTTGGAAAAAATGTTTTGCCGGAAATAGGAGAGTTAAATCCCGAAAAAGTTGCCGTTGCTATTGCTAAAATTAAAAATTTAAAATTTAAAAATTATTTAAAAACAGAAAGTCCGGTAAAAATTCCGCGCCGGACAGCCAGATTATGTGAGGGCTGTCCTTATTGGTATGTTTTCCCTGTAATAAAAAGAATCGCGCCGGAAGGAACAATTTTTGGCGGAGACATAGGATGCAATATGATAGCCGGCCTTTCGCCCCATAACATACAAGATTATCTTTTTTCTATGGGAGCCTCTATGGGCATATCTCACGGAGTAAGCAAGAGCACTAAGCAAAAAGTTATTTCTATAATAGGAGACGGAACATTTTTCCATGCCGGCATCCCGGGGCTTATTAACGCTGTTTATAATAAATCAAGTCCATTAATAATTATTTTAGATAACAGAATTACCGCTATGACCGGACACCAGCAAAATCCGGGAATGGGCCAAAATGCTATGGGGGAGCTTGCAGAAGAATTAAAAATAGAAGAAATAGTTAAGTCCTGCGGGGTAAAGCATATAAAACTATTTGACCCGATAAATGCCAAAGAATTAGAGGATACGGTTAAGGAATTTTTAGCAAAAGATGAAGTTTCAGTAATAATTTGCAAAAGAATATGCGCTCTTTTGGAAAAAAGGCAAAAATCAAAACAACATTAAATTATTTAATTAAATGAAACCATTCAACATTGTTATAGCCGGAACCGGCGGGCAGGGAATAATTACTTTAATTTCCATAATAAACGAAGCTATTTTTATTGATGGATATGATATAAAATCCTCGGAGCTTCACGGGCTTTCGCAAAGGGGCGGAGGCGTGGAGGCATTTATCAGATTTGGAAAAAAGGTTTACTCTCCCCTGTTTTCTTTCGGGAAAGCAGATTTGGTTTTATCTTTGGAAATGACAGAAGGATTAAGGGCTATTGTTTATAAAAATCCAAAAACAATTTTTGCCGTTAACGATAATTTTATTTTTTTTGACAAAGAAGTTTCCAAAGACTATGTTGCAAAAAATTTAAACAATTTAGTTAAAAAAAACCTTCATTTGGTTCCGGCCTCGGAGATTTGTAAAAAAGAACTAAATAACGAAGTTGTAAGCTCAATATATCTTTTAGGGCACTGCGTTTTTAAAGGAATTCTTCCCCTAAAACCAGAGTCAGTTGAAAAAGCGCTGGAAAAAATAATTCCATTAAAATATTTAGAACTAAACAAGAAAGCCTTTAATCTTGCGAAAAAAATATGAAAGCTGTCGTAGCTGCTGCGGGTCAGGGCACCCGCATGCTTCATTTATCCAATAATAAGCCAAAACACCTTATTAATGTCCGCGAGCGGCCTTTTTTGGCTTATGTTTTAGACAATCTTTTAAAAGCGGGATACAAAGAAATTATTTTAGTTGTAGGGTATAAAGAAGAGTTAATGAAAGAATTTTTGAATGATTACAGCTCTTGCCTTAAAAATAAAAAGTGCAAAATAAGTCTTGTAAGCCAATATGAAATTTTAGGCCCCAAAGAAAAAGAATATGGCACAGCCTGCCCGATAAAATGCGTCAAAAACCTTGTTGGAAAATCAAATTTTCTCTATCTTTACGGCGATAACCTTTATTCAATAAGGGATTTAAAAAAAATGAATATTGATGATAATTATAATTATGCGGCCGGGCTTTTGCATAATCACCCTGAAAAATACGGAGTTTTAATTGAAGACGGAGACGATTTTTTGGAAAAAATTATTGAAAAGCCAAAAGAATACGTAGGGAATTTGATTAACGCCGGTTTATACAAATTTACTCCGGATATTTTTAAAAATATATCGCAAATTAAAAAATCTCCGCGCGGAGAATATGAAATTACGGACGCAATTTCATATTTGGCAAAAAACAAAAAAGTTAAAATTAAAAAAATTAAAGATTGCTGGATTGATTTTGGAAACCCGGGAGATGTTTTAAAATTTTCTAATTTTTTAAAAAATGGAGGTTATAAAGTTGGGGCAAAAAGCAGTAAATAGAACAGCGGGTATTATTAAAAACGGAGGCGTTGTTATATTCCCCACAGACACTGTTTACGGATTTTTGGCAGATGCTGGAAACAAAAAAGCTGTTGAAAAAATTTTTAAAATAAAGAAAAGGGCAAGGTCAAAACCATTGCCTGTTTTTGTAAAAGATATAAAGGCGGCAAAAGAGCTAGCAGAAATAACAAAAGACCAAGAAAAAATTCTTAAAAAGCATTGGCCGGGAAAATATACGTTCATTTTAAAGTTAAAAGCAAGTAAAAATTTATCCAAGCTGGTAATTGGTAAAAATAATACTATTGGGATAAGAATTCCTAAATATAAATTTTTAAATGATTTATTGAAAAAAATAAACAAACCACTGGCGCAGACATCGGTAAACATTTCAGGTAAGCCGGAAATAAAGAAAATAAAAGAAATTATTGCAAAATTTGCAGATAACAAAAATAAGCCTGATTTAATAATTGATGGAGGCGACCTATTAAAATCAAAACCATCAAAAATCATTGATTTGTCGGTAAAAAATAAAAAAGTATTAAGGGGTTGACATATTTTAAAATATATATTAACATGATAATATTATGGTATGCCATAATCTATCTTAAGGTGAGATAGAATTGTTCCTTGAAATCAAAGAAAAAAGCAGGGGGAAGTGAGATGTTATCTAAAGCAACAAAAAAAAAGTTGTGGAGTATTGCCCGGAAAATGCTTGAAAAGTACGAAGACAGAGTTTGGCATTGTGAACGAATGTATAAAGATTTTGAAATTTTGCGAGAATCTAATCAAGATCAATCTGATTTTGATGGAATGTGGGAAGTTTTGGAATGCGGTATTATCTTGCATGATATTGGGATATCTAAAAACCCTGGTCCTAATCATCAAAAAGAGTCCGAAAAATTGTTGAAAAAGCTTATTGCGGAAGGAAAGCTTGATTTCTTATCTGGTCTTCAAAAAAAATGGCTTCTTTATGCTGTTGCCAATCACTCAAGCGGCGTGAAAAAGAGGGACAAGCCGATTGATGATTCAGATTATAAGAATCTGTGTTTGCAATTGCTTTCGTCGATTGACCATCTTGATCATTTGACTAAAGAAGGAACACATGAACGCGTAACACAAATTAAAGGTTTTGAGATTCCCGACCTTCCTCTACCCAATGAAAAATGGTCTGAAAGAAAAATTATTAATTTATTCAGAAGTAAAACAAGAGAGGACATTACTCCTGATATGCGTTCTGAGATGAGGGATAAATCAGTGTTCGGATATCTGGTTTTTCAACTTCTTGTTACTGATCAAGTTCTTGCGCCAGTTTCCCCCTTTTTTGAAAGGGGGAAAATGAGAAAGGTAGTTGCTGACCGGAAAGAGTTTATGGAAAATCATATTAATGATTTTCTGAATAGAGCTGAAAAGTAATACTCCTTGTTTAGTCAACACCAGTTTTGTGGAAACGAAACTGGTGTTTTTGTAAAAATATTGACAAGATAATGATTAAATGTTATCTATTAAATTAGTTCTTTAGAGAGATTTTTTGCTCCGTACCCTCTATTTGCGGAAGGAAACAGTAATGATTTATCCAAAAGGGTTTGACGAACTAAGGCCTTTTCTCGCTAGAAGAGAAATTATTCTAGTAGGAGACGTAGCCACTGATCCGGAAATACAAGAGCAAATTATTTCCGCAGCTATTTTGTATTTGAATGCTGTTAGTTCTGAATCGATAACCCTTTTTGTCGATTCTTGTGGGGGTTCTGGGGATACTGCACAAAATATTTCAGACAATATTAAAAATTCGGCAGCGCCGGTTTACGGAGTTGTGACCGGTGTTGCTTATTCTGCGGCATTTGCTGTTATCCAGGCCTGCCATAGGCGGATGGCTTATCCTAATGCTAAATTGATGTTCCACGGTGGCAGTCTGACTATAAGGGTTGATAATATTATTGATGCAAAAATTGTTTCTGAAGATACTGTTAGGTTGGGGAGAAAGCAGATTGATGAATTAAGGAAAAGGATATCCTATCATCAAAAAGAGATAAGTGGTATTGCCGAGCGAAGTGGTCAGCCGTTGAAACTGATTAAAAAGTGGTGGAAGGAGGAAAGGATTTTTACTGCGCCAGAAGCCAAGGAATTTGGTTTTATTGACGAAATAGTCAAAAAACCGACTTAACTTAGTATAGGCTCAGCAACAACGTCGCTGAGCTTTTTTTGTTGTTGTTTGAATAAAAAGGGGAATTTGATATACTAAAATATAATTAAAGAGGAAAAACAATATGGCAAAATTAAAAAAACAAGATTTGCAGGTTGCAAAACTAATTGAATTGGAAACAGAAAGGCAAAAGACATCTTTGGAAATGATTCCGTCTGAAAATCATTCTTCGCCGGCCGTAAGAGAAGCGCTTGGTTCTGTTTTGTCTGATAAATACACAGAAGGATACCCCGGAAAAAGATATTATAACGGCTGTAAATATTATGATGTTTTGGAAAATCTTTGTCGGGATAGGGCAAAAAAACTATTTGGCGTTCCCCACGCCAATGTTCAGCCATATTCCGGCTCACCTGCCAATGCCGCTGTTTATATGGCCGTATGCCAGCCGGGAGACACAGTAATGGGGATGGCTTTGCCTATGGGGGGCCATTTGACTCATGGCTGGAAAGTAAATTTTTCTGCAAAGTTTTTTAAATCGATGCAATACGGCGTTGATGAAAAAACGCACTTGATAAATTATGACGAAATTGAAAAATTAGCCAAAGAAAACAACCCAAAGCTTATTTTCGTGGGAGCTACTGCTTATCCAAGAATATTTGACTGGAAACGACTTGGAGATATCGCAGATTTAGTTGGAGCATATTTAGTAGCCGACATTGCCCACATTGCAGGGTTGGTAGTTGGCGGAGCTCACCCGAGCCCCGTTCCTTATGTTCATATTATTACCACTACAACCCATAAAACATTGCGAGGTCCGAGAGGGGGAATGATTATGGTAACGGAAAGGGGTATTAAAAAAGATTCTGAATTGCCACAAAAAATTGATAAGGCAATTTTTCCGGGATTTCAGGGCGGACCGCATATGCATCAGATAGCCGGGATTGCAGTTTGCTTGAAAGAAGCGTCAGCCCCTGCTTTTAAAAAATATTCAAGCCAAATTGTAAAAAACGCAAAAACGCTGGCCGAAGAACTAAAAAAATACGGCTTTAAAATAATATCCGGCGGAACGGAAAACCATTTAATTCTGATTGACCTAAGAAACAAAAATATAGCGGGGAAGGAAGCGGCAGATTTATTGGAGGAAGCCGGGATTACGATAAATAAAAACAGTATTCCTTTTGACCCCGCTCCGCCTTTTAAGCCGTCTGGCATAAGAATGGGCACGCCGGCAATTACAACAAGAGGAATGAAAGAAAAAGAAATGAAAAAAATAGCAGGCTGGATAAACGAGGTTATTTCAAATCCAAAAAGCGCAAAGAAAATTCGCGGAGAAATAAAAAATCTTTGTAAAAAATTCCCCCTCCCAATATGAGTATAGATTTATATCTATTTAATTTAATTAACGGACTGGCTTTTAAATGGTATTGGCTGGATTTTATTGGATTTTTTATCGTTAAATATTCAGAATACATTTTAGCCGCAGTTTTGGTTCTTTTTTTAGTTATAAATTTCAAGAAATATTGGAAAATGGCGTTAGAGGCCGTCATTGTCGCGGCTTTTACAAGATTTATATTAGCCGAAATTATCCGTTGGATGTGGTTCAGGCCAAGGCCGTTTATTACAAATAACGTAAACTTGCTCATAGATTATGACGCGAAAGAAGCCTCTTTTCCTTCCGGCCACGCCAGCTTTTATTTTGCCTTATCCGCAATTGTTTATTTTTATAACAAAAAAATCGGAATTATATTTTATATTGCCAGCTTACTTGTTGTTTTAGCCCGCGTTTTTGTCGGCATCCACTGGCCGTCTGATATTTTAGCAGGCGCTATCTTGGGTATTTTAACGGGATATATTTTAAATATATTATTTAGAAAAAACGCCTATAAAATTATTAAAAGATATAATTTCCCTCGTCCTAATTAGCTCTTTTTTTAATGTGCCGAGGGAGGGAGTTGAACCCTCATGATCTTGCGATCGCGGGATTTTGAGTCCCGTGCGTCTGCCATTCCGCCACCTCGGCTTGTTTATGCTTAATTTTATCACATTTTAGAAATTTTTCAAGATTATTTCCACGAGGCGCTGATAATTTTTTCCGGGAATTTTTTGGCTAATTTTTGGAAGTTTTCACACGAAGTTTTGTGTAAAACAGCGGCTCTGTGTTTTGTGAGGTATGCCCTAACTTCGTCTTCCGGCTGGGGATTGCAGCATTTTGCCATATTTACCATTATGCCCTTTTGGCCGGCAAGATAAATTTCTCTTGGCTTTTCTTTTTTAATTTGTATTTTTTCCTCTTTTCTTTTTTTAACTTTTTCCGTAATTTCAAAAATTTTCTTTTTTATAAAACGGGGTATGGTAAAAGAAAAAGACGGCTCATCCTGGGCAACTGTTTTTTTAATTTGAGACTTTGCCAAACTTGTTTTAACAAACCTTAGCCAGTCTTTTGACGGTTTTTTATTTTTATTGACAGTAATTTCAATCACGTCGCCATTTTCTAAAATATGGGAAAGCGGAACTATCTTGCCTCCAACTTTCGCAGATTCGCAGTGGCTGCCGATATCAGAATGCACAGCATAAGCAAAATCAATTGGAGTTGACCCTTTTGCTAAAACGATTACGTCTCCTTTAGGGGTGAATGTAAAAACTTGGTTTAAAAAGAAGTCAACTTTAAATGTTTTCCAAAATTCAGGAATTTCTTTCACTCCATTGGAAGTTTGTTTTTTTTGTATTTTCTCTAACTCTCCCTGGCTTCTAATGGGGTTTATCCATTTAAATTTTTCTCCTTCATTTTTAAGGTTAATTTTTTCTTTATAAGACCAATGGGCGCAAACACCGTATTCCGCCTCTTTCTGCATCTCTTCAGTTCTTATTTGAATTTCTGTTATTCTATCTTTTTCGCAAAAAACAGTTGTATGCAAAGATCTGTATCCATTAGATTTTGGTTTGGCTATGTAGTCATTAATTTCTTCAGATATGGGTTTGTAATATTTGTGGATTATTCCAAGAGTTTTGTAGCAATCTTTTATGTCTTTAACGATTATTCTTAGAGCAATTAAGTCATGAATTTTATCAAAACTCATATTATGTTTTGTAAGTTTTTGGTAGGTGCTCCAATATGATTTTGCCCTATAGTTTATATCTACAAATTTTAATCTTTCTTTTTTTAGATGTTTTTTTAATTGCGGTAAAATCTTTTTAAGATATTTTTCTTTTTCTTCATATTCTTCTTTTATATTGTCTTTAAGCCATTTAAATCTTTTTGGGAACAAATAAGAAAAAGATAAATCTTCAAGGTTTCTTCTAATTCCAGATAATCCCAATCTGTTAGCTGTCGGCGCAAAAATTTGTAAAGTTTCTATGGCGTATAATTTTTGTTGTTCTTCAGGTAAATAATGTAAAAAATTTAAACCATCAAGCCTTGAGACAAGTTCTATCAAAATTACTCTTAAATCTCCCGCTATTGCCAGAAACATCATTCTTAAATTTTCAACCTTTTCTTTAGCAAGTGTTTTTTTTTCTTTTAAATTGATTGCTAAAGAATAGCGGATTTTATTTAAATCTGAAATTTTTTCTACTAAGTTCGTTATTTCTTTTCCAAACTTTTTTTCAACTCCCGAAAGCTCGTTTTTTTTAGTCGGAGCAGGCATGTCATCTATTACATCGTGTAAAAGTCCGAAAGCAACGGTTAGTGGGTCTAGTCCCATTTTATCTAAAGCAGAAGCCACTCTTAGGGCATGCTCAATATAATTTTCGCCGGAAAGTCGCCTTTTTTCTTTATAAGCTTCTTTGGCAAATTCAAAAGCATCCTCAATTAATTTTGGGTTAGAGCTGTTTTTTATAATTTTTTGTATTTCGTTCATTTTTTGTAGCCGCACTCCTTGTTGCTGCATTTTGCAATTTTTCTTTTTGTTTCCACTAAAATAGACCCGCATACAGGACACGACTCATCTATGGGTTTGTCCCATGCGGCAAAATCACATTTTGGAAATTGATCGCAGCCATAAAATATTTTTCCCTTTTTTGTTTTTTTACCGACGATTTCTCCAATTTTGTCTGTTTTCGCCAGATCTCGCGAAGCGAGACATTTTGGACACTTAATTCCTATGCCGTTGTTTTTTATTGGTTCCGTATGTTTGCAATCGGGGAATTTGGAGCAACCATAGAATCTGCCGAACCTACCCATTTTTTCTACTAAAGGCGAGTTGCATTTTGGGCATTTTCTGTCTGTGGGCGTTTCTGCAAACCTTTTTTTAGAAACATTTTCATATTTTTCTTTAAGGTTTTTTGAAAATGGAGTATAAAAATCTCGGCAGGTTTTGACCCAGGTATCTTTTCCTTCAGCAATTTGGTCTAATTCTTTTTCTAATTTCGCTGTAAAATCAATATCCACTATTTCTGGAAAATTTTCTATCAAAACATCATTAACCATTATCCCCATTTCGGTTGGGAAAATTTTTTTTTGTTCATTTTTTTCAATATAATTTCTGGTTTGTATGGTAGTTAGGGTCGGAGCGTAAGTAGAAGGTCTGCCTATGCCGCGCTTTTCAAGCGCCTTGATTAAGCTCGCTTCATTATATCTTGCTGGTGGCTCTGTAAAATGTTGAAAGCTGTCTAATTTTACAAGATTTAAATCGTCATTTTTTTCCAAAAGAGGCAATTCTTTTTCTTCAAATTTTGTCGGGTAAATTTTTAAAAAACCATCAAATTTTAAAGTTTGGCCATTTGCCCTAAAGATATAATTTTTTGCTTTGATGTCTGCAGAAATAGAATTAAATATGGCTGGCGCCATTTGGCAGGCGACAAATCTTTGCCAGATTAAAGTATAGAGTTTTAATTGTCTTGGGTCTATATCCTTTAGATGTTCCGGTGTTCTGTCGGCATGGGTTGGTCTTATTGCTTCGTGGGCCTCCTGCGCATTGCCCTTCGCTTTGTATTTTCTTAAAAATCCAGCCCAATAATTTTTACCGAATGTTTCTTCAATAAATTTTTTGGCAGCGAACAAAGATATTTCAGAAAGATTCAAAGAATCTGTTCTGTGATAGGTGATATGTCCTTCTTCATAAAGCCGTTGAGCTGTCTGCATTGTCATTTTGGCGGGGAAATGAAATTTTTGCCAAGCAGCTTGTTGCAGTGTGCTCGTAGTGAAAGGAGAAAAAGGATTTCTTTTTTCCTCTTTTTTTTCAACATTTTCAACTGTATATTCTGCCCCTTTAAGTTCGCTTAGAATCTCGTCTGCTTCTTCTTTATTTTTAATTTCTAGTTTATCAATAACCTTTTCATTTTTTTTAATTAACATAGCAGAAAATTCATCGGCCCCTTTTTTTAAAAGCGCTTCTATTTGCCAGTATTCTTGGGCAATAAATTTTTCAATTTCTCTTTCTTTCTCAACAACTAATCTGACGGCTACTGATTGCACTCTGCCAGCCGATAATCCTCTTGCTATTTTTTTCCATAAAAACGGAGAGAGTTTGTACCCCACTATTCTGTCTAAAACCCTTCTGGCTTGTTGGGCATCAACCATATTCATATCAATGTCTCTCGGATTTTTTAATGCTTCCTGGATTGCTTCTTTGGTTATTTCATGGAATACAATTCTTTGAGGACTGTCCAGTTTTAAAGCTTCTTTTAGATGCCAGGCGATTGCCTCTCCTTCACGGTCTTCGTCGGTTGCCAAAATAGTATTTTTTGCTTTAGCAGACTCTTTTTTTAATTGAGACACTAATTTTTTAGCTTTTGTCGGCACAACATATTCCGGCTCAAAGTTTTTTTCAACATCCACCCCCAACCTGCTTTTTGGTAAATCTCTTACATGGCCGAAAGAAGACAAAACTTTATAATTTTTTCCTAAAAATTTTTCAATTGTGTGGCCCTTAGTCGGGCTTTCCACTATAATCAAGTCCATATACATGACCGCTCGCTCAGCAATCATTTTCTACTGCAAATTAAATCTTTTGGCTGCAAATTTGTGATAGCTCGTCGGCTTATACTCTGTATAAACCTCCTCGCTCTCCCAAATTTTCGCTTCAAAATATTTAATTTTCGCTTACGAAAAGATTGCTTAGCGACCAGTCTTCTCTTTTTTAATTATATTTATTCATTGCTTTTTCCAATCCATTTTGGAGTAAAAAATCAAGCGCTTCGACCGTTTTGTTATTTACATTATTCATAGTTTCTTTTTCTTTCTTATTAAATTTTTTCAGTACGATTTGTTTTGCATTTGTTTCATTTTGCGGCGCGATGCCTATCCGTATTCTTATTAGTCCTTTGTTTCCAATATTTTCAATTATTGATTCTACGCCCTTGTGGCCGGCTGAACCTCTTTCTTTTATTATTTTTATTTTTCCAACAGGCAAATCAATGTCGTCGTGGATAACTATTAAACTATTTAATTGCGATTTATTATTTTTTAAAAGCTCTTTGATTGCTTTGCCCGATTCGTTCATAAAGGTTTGAGGTTTAGCTAAAATAACATTGTCCTCGTTAATAATTCCCCCTGAAACCAATGCTTTATATTTTTTTTGCAATATAAATTGCGGGAAATTATTTTTTTCCGCAAAATTATCTAAAACTAAAAAACCGATATTATGCCTTGTTTCTTCAAATTTTTTGCCGGGATTGCCCAGCCCGATGATTATTTTTGTTGTCATCATATTATTTATTTATAATGTATTTATTTAACTTACCTTTTTTAGTTTTATTTTTCAATCTTACATACCCTGAATTGCGAAATGACCTTCAACTCTTTGTATTTTGGCTTGGGCTGCGGCTTCGTAAAAATTTGTTCGGCAGAATACTCTGTATATGCCTCAAAATTTTTACTTCGCCTCGCCCGCAAGCCAAAATAAAATCATTCGGAAGGCATTTCGCAACTCAAGGTATAGAAAAATTTGACTTTGTTTTTTGATAGATATACAATATTAAAAGCAACATCATAGTAGCACATTGTACAAGGAAGGGGGGTGAGCTTATAGAGCACACATAGTCAATTCGTGATGGTGGGGTTGTTAGGGCAGAGAAGAGGCACTGTTTTCACACTTCTCTTCTCCCTTAGAAGGATCGACCCTATGTCCAAGACGAAAGTTCGTTTGAAACCCAAATACAAGAGGTTTCTCTTCAAAGAAGTATCTCGCCTTAACGGTAAGGCTTCTATTGAAGAGCTATGTGAACTCTTAGAAAAAGAGTTCGAGGTTTCAGCACATCTATCTAGATGTATCGTCTTTTTATGGAAGTTTAAAAATGACCACAATGGTCATTTGGACAGAACGAAACATAAGAGGCCGGAGCGGTCGCCGTATCGACCGCATCGTAGTCGTAGGTGAGCCATACTCACCGCGTTCACTTTCTTTTTTTTAGTCATCATGGGCTGGGCAGGTTTGTCTCAGCCCCTCTTTTTTTACAGGTTTTTTTATGGGCTTGCAATAGCTTTAAAATATGTTAAAATAAAATCAATTTATAAATAAATGGAACAAATCACAGAAATAAACAATCAACCAAATAGCGAACAAAATAAAACAAAAACAAGTGTAATTAAAAAATATTCGCTGTTTGCTTGGGAGGTTGTAAAAATATTTATTATCGCCTCGGTGATAGTATTGCCTATCCGCTATTTTTTATTTCAGCCGTTTATCGTAAAAGGAGAATCAATGATTCCTAATTTTCAGCAAGGCGATTATTTAATTGTTGACGAAATTTCTTATAGATTTTCAAGCCCCCAAAGAGGGGACGTTATTGTTTTTAAGTATCCAAAAGATACAACGCAAAAATTTATAAAAAGAATTATCGGATTACCCGGCGAAACAGTAGAGGTTAAAGACGGAAAAGTCACAATATACAAAGATAATAGTAATCATGTTTTAAACGAAAAGTATCTCCCCAATCCGTCTGGAACTATTGGAACATTAAAACTTTCTTTAGGCATAGATGAATATTTTGTTTTAGGAGATAACAGAGAATTTTCTTATGATTCAAGAGCTTGGGGAAGCGTACCGCTTAAAAATATCATTGGCAAGGTGTTTTTACGCGTTCTGCCAGTAGTGGCATTATCTAAAATTACTGTTCCAAATTATTAAAATTATGAAAATTCAAACCATAACAGGAATGCACGATATTTTGCCGGCGGACCAGCCCTATTTTCAAAAAGTTAACAAAGCAGTTGAAAGCATTGCTAATTATTATGGATTTTCTAAAATAGAGACGCCAATCTTAGAATTCGCCGAGGTTTTTTCCAAGGGAGTGGGAGTGGCAACTGATATTGTAGAGAAAGAAACATATACTTTTAAAACAAAAGGAGGAGATTTAGTTTCTTTAAGACCAGAAGGCACAGCGCCCGTAATGAGAAGTTATGTTGAGCACGGAATGCATAATCTTCCTCAACCCGTAAAACTTTGGTATTCTGGTCCATTTTTTCGCCACGAAAGACCGCAGGCCGGACGTTTCAGGCAATTTCACCAATTTGGCTTTGAAGCGTTAGGAGAACAAAATCCATCAATTGACGGTCAGATTATACAGATGAGCTATGATGTTTTGAAAGAACTTTCTTTTAAAAACATAACCATTGAAGTGAATAGTATCGGCGACTCTGAATGCAGGCCTTATTTCAAAAAGATTTTAGCAAGTTATTTCAAATCAAAAAAATCTTCTTTATGTTCTGATTGCCAAAGGCGGCTGAAAGAAAATCCTTTAAGAATCTTAGATTGCAAAGAAGAAAAATGCCAGACAATAAAAGCGGGCGCCCCTCAAATAATCGACCATCTTTGTGAAAATTGTCATGCCCATTTTAAGCAAGTGTTAGAATTTTTAGACGAATTGGAATTGCCATATACTTTAAATCCGTATTTGGTCAGGGGTTTGGATTATTATACAAAAACTGTTTTTGAAATTGTTGAAAAAACAGAAGAGGGACAAAATCAGGGTTCTTTGCTTGGCGGAGGCAGATATGATAATTTGGCTAAAACCTTGGGAGGGAGAGACACTCCTGCTTGTGGATCAGCCGGAGGCATAGAAAGAATTATGAGCTTAATGAAAACCAGAGAAGTGAAAACAGTAAAAGCAGTAGAGCCGAAAATCTTTTTAGCTCAGCTGGGACAACTGGCAAAAAGAAAAGGACTGAAACTTTTTGAAGAATTTAGAGATGCAAAAATTCCTGTAGCCGAGTCTTTTTCAAAAGATTCTTTAAGGGCTCAATTAAGAACAGTCAATAAAATGGGAATAAGATGGGTTTTGATTTTTGGGCAAAAAGAAGCGTTAGAAGATTTTATTACTTTAAGGGATATGGAAACTGGCGTTCAAAAAGAGATAAAGCTTAACAAGGTCGTAAAAGAAATGAAAAATAAGATTAAAAAATAATTTTAAATTAAAAATAATAATAATATGGCATTAGAAGTAAAAAGGAAAGAAAGAGAAAGCTCTCAAAGTTTGGTTCATCGTTTTACAAAAGTGGTGCGTCAGTCGGGCGTTTTGCTTGAAGTAAGGGGCAAACAGTTTAGAAAGAGAGCAAAATCAGCTTTGGCTAAAAAAAGGTCAGCTTTAAGAAGGGTTGAATTAAGAGCAGAAAAAAAGCGTCAAGATAAATTAGAAAAGCCTAAAGTAGGCCGCGTTAACTTATGGAGATAAAAAAGCAAATTCAAAATGACGTTAAAGAATTTTTAAAAGCCGGAGACAAACTTGCCTCTGGCTCCTTACGTATGGTTTTGGCGGCTATAATATCCAAGGAAAAAGAAAAAAGATATAAAATTTCAAAAGCAAAACCAGAGCTGAAAGAAGAAGAACTTCAAAAAGAGTCGGAATTGTTAGAGGAGGAAATTATTAATACAATTTCTTCTGAAATTAAAAAAAGAAAAGACGCTATTGTTTTATATGAAAAAGGCGACAGGCAGGAATTAGCAGATAAAGAAAAAAAAGAAATAGAAATTTTGCAAAAATATCTGCCGGAGCAGATTCCAGCGGAAGAGTTAAAAAAAATAGTTGAAGAGTCGGTAAAAAAAACAGGAGCCGTAGAAATGAAAGACATAGGCAAAGTAATGGCGGATTTAATGCCCAAAGTAAAAGGCAAAGCGGACAACAGCGAAATTTCAAAAATTATAAAAGAAACGCTGTCTGAATAAAGAGCAACAAATAACACAAAAAACCGAGAAATCATCACCTCGGTTTTTTGTGTACAACCAACGCCTCGAACAGCGTCTGGGGCGTTCAGATAGGATAGAAACAGCTTATTTGATCTCCTTGCAAATTTCTTAAATTAGTGGTTTAATTAAGAAAAGTTATGAAAAAAGAAACCAAACAAAAAATAAAGAAGCTTGTTGAAAAATACGAAAAAGCCAAAAATTCAGGTATTTTGAAGTCTTACAGCGAAGAAGAAACAAAAAAAGATTTTATTCTTCCGCTTTTTGAAGCACTCGGTTGGAACACCTTTGAGAAAAAAGAAGTTTCAGCCGAAGAACATATTGAGTCGTCTGGACGAGTAGATTATGGTTTTTATTTAAACGATAGAGTTAAATTTTATCTGGAAGCAAAAAAAATCAGCGTTGATTTGTTTAAGGAAGACTATGCCCATCAGGCAATTCGTTATTCTTTCAATAAAGGAGTTGTTTGGGCTATACTTACAGATTTTGAGGGTTTAATTGTTTTTAATGCCCAAGAGATTAATAAAAGTCTGGCCGATAAAAAATTATTTGATATTCCATATAATCAATATATAAAAAGATTTGAGCAATTATGGCTTCTTTCAAGGGAATCATTTGAAAACGATTTAATTGATAAATATGCGGAAGAGCATGGAAAAAAATTGCAAAAAGTTCCCATAAGTTCGCTTTTATACAAAGATTTACAAGAATGTAGAGATATCTTAACAAATGAATTGGGCCAATGGAATTCGTCGGTGGATTCAGACACGCTTGACGAGGGTGTGCAAAAACTTTTAGATAGATTGATATTTATCAGAGTTGCGGAAGACAGAAAAGTTGAAGAAGCAATTTTAATTCCCATGGTAAGGCAGGCGAGAAAAGAAAGCGGAGGCCGCCTTTACCAATCAATGATAAAAAAATTCAGGGAGCTTGATGAAATTTATAATTCAAACCTGTTTAAAAAGCATACTTTTGAAGAATGGGAAGATCATAGCGGTGCAACCGAAAAAGCGATAAATAAACTTTATGGTAAACCCGGCTACTATGAGTATGACTTTAAGGCGATGTCACCAGATGTTTTAGGCGCTGTTTATGAAAGTTATTTATCACATCGTTTGTCTCAATCAAAAAAAGGAATTACGGTGAGCAAGGATGCTAAAAAACGGAAGGAACAAGGAATTTATTATACACCACCTTTTATTGTTGACTATATTGTTAAAAATGCCCTTGGACCCGTTCTTGATAGATGTAAAAGTATAAGAGATATACAAAAAATTAAAGTTTTAGATCCTGCTTGCGGTTCAGGCTCGTTTCTTATAAGAGTACTCAATTTAATATATGAAAAGTATTTAAATCTTGGCAGTGAAAAAGACAAATTCAGCGAGATGTTAATAAAAATACAGATATTGAAAAATAATATTTACGGCGTAGATTTAGATCCGCAGGCAATTGAAATAACGCGTTTAAATTTGTTGATAAATTCTTTAACAGATAACCAAAAACTTCCATTTTTGGATAATATAAAAAACGGCAACTCATTGATTTCCGGAACAGACGAAGAGCTTAAAAAATATTTTGGCAAAAACTTCCGAGATAAAAAATCATTTAACTGGCAGGAAGAATTCCCTGAAGTTTTTGCCCAAGGCGGGTTTGATGTGGTTATTGGCAATCCGCCATATATACAATCAAGGAATTTGAACGACGAGGAAAGACATTTTTATTGGGAAAAATACCTAACTGACACAAATCATTCCGATATTTATTCATTTTTCATTGAAAAAGCTATTAATATATTAAAAAATGAAGCATTTCTAGGATTTATAATACCAAATACATGGTTGCAAACGCCAAGTTTCGTATCTTTAAGAGCTAAAATTTTTAATGATTGTGCGTTAAAAGACGTTTTATTTTTTGAAGAAGGATTAAAAGTGTTTGAAAGTGCTCAAATATCAAATGTGGTTTTGATCTGTCAGAAAGAACTAAATAAAAAAGTGTTAGATAATAATTTTGTTGATGTAGTCAAGAATATAACGGATACAAAAAGTATTATTTTTAGCAAAATACGTCAAAAAGATGTTGATTTTAAACAAGGGTTTAATATTTTTAATAATCCTGAAACAAAAAATATTATTAATAAGATATTTAAAAATTCCATTTTGTTAAACGAAGTAGGTAAAATTATTGGTGGTTTAAGAACAGGAGACGATATAAAATTTTTAAAGAAGAAAACAAACAATGAAAATGATAGAAAGTTGTTAAGAGGTAGAGATGTTGGGAGATATTCATTAAGTTGGAATAATGAGTATGTTTGGTATAGACCAGAACTAATGAAGGTGAAACAAGCGGCCGCGCCAAAAGAAGCGAAATTTTTTGAAACAAAAGAAAAATTACTGGTAAGAATGATTACTGGTAGTCAAATTGTTGCCACATATGACGATACAGGATATTATTTTTTGCAAGACAATCTTATCCTTCCCAAAAACGGATACGATATAAAATATTTATTAGTAATTTTGAACTCCGCCGTTATTAATTTTATTGTTAAAAATTCAACATCAAACATTGCTGTAACACAATCGTTATTAAAAACCCTGCCGATTTATAAAATTAATTTTTCAAATAAAAAAGAAAAAGCGAAACACGACGAGTTGGTGAAATTAGCAGATAAAATGCTTAAACTAAATGAAGACCTTCAAAAAATTGCTGAAAATTCAGATAAGTGGAATTCAATAAAATCTGAAATTGAAAAAACCGACAAAAAAATCGATGCGGAGGTTTATAGGTTATACGGTTTAACCGCCGAAGAAATTAAAATTGTAGAAAATAAATAGAACCACATATGGTAGAATCAAATTCATATAATTCACTCATTGAAATAGGTCTTGCAGATTATCTGATGACAAGAGGCGGCGGAGACATAATTGAAGAAAAATGGATGGTGAATTTGGGCTCCTATATTTCAAATTTAACAGACAAGAATAAAAGAATATTGAAAAATAAAATAGAAAAGAAAAAGAATGAAACACACTCACAACACAATGACGCGCTCCACGAAATAAGCATTGCCTATGCTTTTTACGATAGTGTTAATTTCTTAGAAGAAAATAATAATATATCTACGCCCGATTTTTGTTCTAATGGCATTCATGTAGAAGTGAAAACAATTAATAATAGTAATGTTGAAAAAAACAGATTAAACGATATTAGCAAACGTCGCTGTTGTATGATATCTAATGTTTGGGACGAAAGTAAGATTAAAATTTTTATGGATTTAGCCGCCAATGTGATGGTTAAAAAATTTAACTATCATATTAAAACAGCCATAAGACAGTTAAATATGAATGGCGGGCATGTGTGGATTGTATATACAATTGATTACCCCCCCTGGTTTTCATAAATATGAAGAATTAAAATCAGAAATTGAGAATAAATTTGACAAAATTATTGAGAATTTACAAGTAGGATATGAAGTAAGGTATATTTATTTTGTAAGATTGCGAGAAAAAATAAAAAACAATTAGTTAATGAAAAAATTAATTGAGAAAAAAAATCAACCTAAATGAAGCGAAAATGATACGGCGCTTAATAATAAAGACGGTATCATTTTTAAATCCGACCTTAAAATAAAAATTAAACTAAAATAGGCACAATATAATATAAACATAATTAAAATGATTGATATTCCTCAAAATATTCTAAATAAATTTATAGTCAGAGAAGATTATTTGGAGTGGATTAAAAAAGAAACGGCTATTATTGCTTATTTAGATTTAGTAAATATGTTTTATTGGCAGGATGTTTTGAGCTGGAAGTTCAGGATTAAAGATATAGTTGCCCAATTAAAATTTTTTTCCAATATTAAGGAGGTAAAAATATATTATGGAAAAAACGAGCAGAACGAGGATGAAATCAAAAAATCCGATATTTTTCAAAAACGTATTTTAGCCACGGGAGCTAATTTGAGAACAAAGAGGGTAAAATTTATAAAAAAGACAATAGACGAAGCCCTTCTTTTTAAACGTTCCACTATAAATTTATTTAATCAACAGGTCAACGAAAAATTAATCAACCTTATTGAAGAGATTAAAAAAATAGAATCAGAAATTTATGAACCGAAATGTAATTTTGACGTTGAAATAGCAATGGACATGATGGATGATTCGGAAAAAGTTTCGGCTATTATGCTTTTTTCTGGAGATTCTGATTTGTTAAATCCATTAGAAAGATTGAAAGTTCAAGGTAAAAGGATTTGTGTTGTTGGTGTTCGCGACATGGTGGCAGGAGAATTGCACCACATTAAAGATATATATTTTAATTTTGGCCAATTTTATACCGGTAAAAGACATTATAAAAGCGAAAATCCCGCTGTTTAGGCGGGACCGCGTGATTAGTAAGCAGTCAAGCTTACATTTGTATATTATCATATTAAGGCATTAAGTCAATATTAAAATCTGTGGATAACCATTTTACCGCTCCCAATAAAATAGTCGAATAAGAAACTTGGCTAAACTAAGTAGAAAAAACCGGGGAGATATCGCATCGGTTTTTTGTTGTATTTTGAAAAATGGTGTAAAATAAGGAAATGATTGAGATAAATAATCTTACTAATTTTGCTGTGGATAAAAAGTTTTTGACAGGGGTTGCAAAAAAAGTGTTAAAAGGCGAAAATAGAAAAAGAGAAAACATATCTATTGCTTTTATTAGTTCTGGCGAGATTAAAAAGCTGAATCAAAAGTATAGAAAAAAGAACAAACCAACAGATGTTCTCTCTTTTAGTAAAACTTTAGATTTTAAATCGGGGGTGGCAGAAATTGTTATTTGTCCGGAAGTTGTCAAAGAAAATGCCAAAAAATACGGCGTTCCCGCAAAAAAAGAAATGATGAAAGTTTTTACGCATGGCATTTTGCATATTTTAGGATATGAACATGAAAAATCAAAGAAAGAAGCAATGCGAATGGAGGAGAAGGAAAAACATTATTTATCAATGGCAGTTTAATTTTTATGGCTAAAGGTCATATTGTTACAGGATTGGATGTTGGGACAAATACTATCAAGGTTTTGGTTGTCCAAAAAAAAGGAAAAGAGTTGGAGGTTTTACATTATGCTCAAATGCCTTCTTTTGGTTTAAGAAAGGGCGCAGTTGTTAATGCTGAAGAAACTTCAAAGAATATTCATTTGTTAATATCAGAAGTTGAAAGGGACTTGGGCAGAAAAATTAATTCTGTTTTTGTTAATCTTGGGGGTAGTCGTCTCTACGTTACTCCTTCTGATGGAATAATTTCTGTGTCTAGGGCCAATAGAATAATTTCTCAAGAAGACATAGACAGAGTATTGCAGGCAACCAAAGCAATTAATATCCCTTCCAACGAAGACGTTTTGGATGTTTTTCCAAAAGAATTTATTATTGACGACCAAAAAGGAATAAAACAACCCTTTGGATTAACAGGTACAAGATTAGAAGCAAAGGTTCTTTTGCTTTGTTATTTTCAGTCGGATTTTATAAATTTATCTCAAGCAGTTTTAAATTCAAAACTGCAAATTGACGATATTATTACATCTCCCTTAGCCGCCGCTGACGCAGTATTGACTCCGCAACAAAAAGAATTGGGTGTCGCCTTAATTGATATGGGAGCTGCTACAACCAGTTTGGCGGTTTTTGAAGAGGGAGATTTAATTCATTTTGCTGTTTTTCCAATTGGTTCAGCTAATATAACCAATGATATCGCCATTGGTTTGCGCACAGAAGTAAGCGTTGCCGAGTCCATTAAAAAACAGCACGGCGCTTGTGTTTTTGTCAAAACAGACAAGTCTGTTAAAAAAATAGAAAATATTGATAAGACCCAGGACTTGTCTTTTACAAAGAAAAACTTAACAGATATTATTGAACCAAGGGTTTCTGAAATTTTTGATTTAATTCAGAAAGAATTAAAAAAGATAGGGCGTCAGGAATTATTACCAGGAGGAGTTGTCTTATCCGGAGGCGGCGCCAAATTGTCAAAAATAAAAGAATTAGCAAAACAACAATTAAAACTTCCTTGTAGCATAGGAAGTCCAAAAGGAATTGCGGGCATTGAAGATGACCCTTCGTTAGCCACAATTGTTGGCTTAGTTTTGGGAGGATTAGATATTGACGGAGCAGACAAAGAAGGTATACTGGGATTTATCAAGGGATTAGGTCAAAAACTCAGAAAAATGTTTAGAGTTTTTATTCCATAATCCCGCAGGTAAAGATATGAACCCGCAAATTAAAGTGTTCGGAATAGGAGGGTCTGGCTCTAATACAGTTTCCAGAATGGCAAAATTTAATATTCAGGGAATAGAATTAATTGCCATAAACACCGACGCTCAGGCCCTTCATTTTTGTAAAGGACCCAAGGGGTGCCCAAAAAAAATTCTCATAGGGAAGGATATAACAAAGGGTCTCGGCACAGGGATGGATGTTGTATTGGGAAAAAAAGCCGCAGAAGAATCAAGAGAAGAAATATCAGAAATTCTAAAGGGTTCTGATATGGTTTTTATTACTTGTGGATTCGGTGGCGGGACTGGTAGCGGAGCCACGCCAACTATTGCCGAGCTCGCAAAGAATCTTGGCATTTTAACCATAGCGGTAGTCACAACTCCATTTTCTTTTGAAGGAGAACAAAGAAAAAAAGTTGCAGAGAACGCTTTGCAAAAATTGAAAGAAAAAGTTGATTCTTTAATAATCATTTCTAACGATAAGCTTTTAAGTATAATTGACGAAAAAACAACTGTCTCAAACGCTTTTTTAATTTGTGACGAAGTTTTAAGAGAGGCAGTACAAGGTATAACAGATTTAATTTTAGTCCCTGGAATTATAAACATTGATTTTTCTTCGGTATTGTCAATTATGAAAAATTCAGGCCGCGCGCTTTTTGGGGTAGGCAGAGCCCAGGGCGAAAATCGCGCCATAGATGCGGCGGAAAAAGCAATTAATTCTCCTTTATTGGATTTTTCAATCAAAGGAGCAAAGGGAGTTTTATTTAACGCTTCAGGCCAAGATATTACTTTGAACGAGATTCAAGAGGCGGCAAAAGTTATTACAAAAAACGTTGACCCTAAAGCCCAAATAATTTTCGGAGCGGTAAAAGATAACACTCTTAAAAAAGGGGAAATAAAAATTACAGTAATCGCCACAAAAATTTAACACAATACCCCGCGCGATAAATATTTATGATATAATTAAAATGAAAAAATAAAGGTCGAAAGTAATAAAATCATAAAATTTAAAATTAAAAATTATCATGGCAGAAATAAACAGAGCAGAGGAACTGACCCCAGAGGAAGAAAATTCAGTATCAGGGGAGAAAGGTCTGGAATTAGATGAAAATTTAGGCCAACAGGGAGAAAAGGAGGGATTCAATTACGAACAAAGAAAAGAAGAAATAGAGAATCGCTACCAAGAGCGCCATAGAAGACATGAAGATTTAATAAAAGAAATATTTGGGAGAGAAGACATTAAAGGAAGCCACACCGATGTATATTTAGAAACCTTACTAAAAGCACGAAGAAAGGCGCAAGAACAACAGGGAAACCCGGAAGATAAGCGACGGTTTTCCATGGAAGAAGAATTAGCATTAGCATTAGATGAAAAAAGAAAAGAGATAGAGGGGGAACAATCTGAAGCAATAAAAAAATTGAACCAAAAAAGACAAGAAGACAGAGAAAAAAGAATTGGTGAGATTTAAAAGGTCGCGACAAAAATATAAAAAGTTCATCGGATTTAATAAAATTTTAATTTTTTGTAAGATAGAAAATTATTTAATTCGATAAAATTATGCAAAAAAATAAAAAGAAAAAAGTCGCGGCTAAAAAGACAATTATCAAAAAGAAAAAGCCAGTTGCTAAGAAAAAAATTATCGCAAAAAGGAAAAGACCTGTTTCAAAGAAGAACAAAAATGTCGGAAAGAAAAAAAGAAAGGTTTCTGGAAAAATAAAAGCATTTGTAGACATCAGTAAGGAAAAGTTCGATTATTTTATGGCAAAAATAGCCGCAATTTAAAAATTACAACAAAAAATACCCTAAAAAAGGGTATTTTTTGTTGTGCGCTTATTCAAATGGGACAAAAATATCAATTATCCACAGATTTTGAGTTTGAGGTGGGGCTTGACCCGCTTTTTTACTAAGGTAAAATGGAATAATGCGCTTAAGGGCTTAGCCCATTTTTTTATCGCTGAGGATTAAAAAACAATTATGAAAAAAATAGGAAACCATATTTTAAAAGTTCAAAAAAGAGACGGGAGAATAGTTGATTTTGTTCAGGAAAAAATCACCGGCGCTATTTATAAAGCGATTACAGCCACTGGCCAAGGCGATGGAATAAAATCCAAAAAAGCCTCGCTTAGAGTTTTACAGATTTTAAACAGAAGGTTTAAAAAAGACGAGATTCCGACAGTTGAGCAGATTCAAGACATTGTTGAAGAAGTTTTAATTTTGGAAGGGCTTGTGGAAACAGCCAGGTCTTATATTCTTTACAGGGAGCAAAGAAGAAAAATTAGGGAATTAGGAATTGCCACAGACGAATCCAGCGAAAAAATTGACAGCTATTTAAAGGAGCTTGATTGGCAGGTAAAAGAAAACGCCAATATGACATATTCTTTACAAGGGTTGAATCAATATGTCGGCTCGTATGTTTCTAAAAAATATTGGCTTAATAAAATTTATCCCAAAGAGGTAAGAGACGCGGCAATCAATGAAGATTTTCATATCCATAACTTAGAAATACTCGCTCCTTATTGCGCCGGATGGGACCTTTATGATTTTTTAATGCGCGGATTCGGCGGAGTGCCGGGTAAAATAGAATGCAAGCCGCCAAAACATTTTAGAACTGCTCTTGGCCAATTGGTTAATGTTCTTTTTACCCTTCAGGGCGAAACCGCCGGAGCTAACGCTGTTTCAAATTTTGATACGCTTTTAGCTCCTTTTATCCGTTATGACGGTTTAAGTTATAAGCAGGTAAAACAATCAATGCAGGAGTTTTTATTTAACTGCATGGTGCCGACTCGGGTCGGCTTTCAAACTCCATTTTTAAATGTTTCTTTAGATATTAAAGCTCCGTCGTTTTTAGCGAAACAGCCTGTGATTATCGGTGGCGAAGTGCAAAAAGAAACATACGGAGAATTTCAGTCGGAAATAGATATGTTTCTTAAAGCTTTTTACGAAGGTTTAATGGAGGGCGACGCTAAAGGCAGGCCGTTTACTTTTCCCATTCCCACAGTTTCAATCACAAAGGATTTTGATTGGGAAAACCCGAATCTGGATTCATTGTGGGAGGCGACCGCAAAATATGGAATTAATTATTTTTCAAATTTTTTACAATCAGATATGAAGCCGGAAGATTTCAGAAGTATGTGTTGCCGGCTCCGTTTGTCAAATAAAGAGCTTTATATGAGAGGCGGCGGATTATTCGGTTCTCAACCGTTAACCGGTTCAATAGGCGTCTGCACCATCAATCTTCCGCGGATTGGCTATCTTTCCAAAACCAAAAAAGATTTTTTTGGCAGATTAAGCCATTTAATGGATTTGGCAAAAGAGAGCCTGGAAATTAAAAGAAAAGCTTTGGATAATTTTATAGAAAAAGGGCTTTATCCTTATTCAAAACATTATTTATCGTCAGTTAAGCAAATTCGCGATTCTTATTTCGGCAATCATTTCGGTACTATTGGTTTAATGGGAACAAATGAAATGCTTTTAAATTTTTTAGGAGAAAATATCGCCTCAAAAACAGGCAAGAAGTTTGCTATTGAGGTTTTAGATTTTATGAGAGACAGATTGGTCAAATATCAGGAAGAAACCGGCAATATGTATAATTTAGAAGCGACGCCCGGCGAAGGGACAAGCTATCGTCAGGCAAAATCCGACAGAGAAAAATATCCGGATATTATTACAGCCGGCACAAAAGAAATTCCTTATTATACCAACTCTTCTCATCTTCCAGTGGGTTATACAGACGACGCTTTTGAGGCATTAAAACTTCAAGACGAACTGCAAAAAAAATATACGGGCGGAACTGTTCTTCATCTGTTTTTGGGAGAGAAAATTTCAGACCCGCAAATGGCGAAAAATCTGGTTAAAAAAGCATTTGAGAAATTTCATTTGCCGTATATTACCCTAACTCCGACTTTTTCAATTTGTCCGTCGCACGGATATTTATCGGGCGAGCATTTTGAATGTCCGAAATGCACAGTAGACCAGCCTTGTGAAGTTTATTCAAGAATTGTGGGATATATAAGGCCGATACAGCAATGGAATAACGGTAAAAAACAGGAATACGCGGAAAGAAAAGAATACAAAACTCCGGCATCGGTTTGATTTTCTTAAAAAATTAAAGCCTCTTTGTTAAAAAAGGGTTTTTTTGTATAATAAATTTACCATGATTATCGGCGGATTGCAAAAAACTACTTTAATAGATTATCCCGGCAAATTGGCTTGTACGGTTTTTTTGGCTATTTGCAACTTTCGATGCCCCTGGTGTTATTCGGCAGAGCTTGTTTTGCCTGAAAAAATTATAAAACAACCGCGGATTTCAGAAAAAGAATTTTTTAGTTTTTTAAAAGAAAGAAAAGGATTATTAGAGGGCGTGGTTTTGTGCGGGGGAGAGCCGACAGCAAGCAAAGACTTGCCGCAGTTTATAGAAAAAATAAAAAAAATGGGATTTTTGGTAAAGCTTGACACAAATGGTTCCAATCCGGAAATGCTTAAAGATTTAGTTAGGAAAAAACAAATAGATTATGTTGCTATGGATATAAAGCTTCCGTTAGAAAAATATTCAGAACTTTTTGGCGAATGCGTAGAGAAAGAAGATATAAAAATCAGCGTTGATTTTTTGAAAAAAAATCAAATAGATTTTGAATTCCGCACAACCGTGGTGCCCGGAGTTCATTCAAAAGAAAATTTCTTGGAAATTGCAAAGTGGATAGGCGGTCCTGATGTGAAATATTATTTGCAAAATTTTAGGCCGGAAAAAACTCTTGACCCTGAATTTGAAAAGATAAAGCCGCACCCGAAAGACTTTTTAAATAATATCGTAAAAGAAATTTCTCCCTATTTTAAAATCTGCCAGACAAGATGACTCCGTCAAAAATACTTTTTTATTTTTGCCTCTCCTTTATTGTCGGTATTTTTATAAATTCGGCAATATCCGCCCAAGGCGGATCTGCCTATGGCTGGGAAATCCCGCAGATATTTTTGCGGGCTTTTTTATTTTTTGGGGTTTTATTGATTTTTATTTCTCTGACCTTGTCAATGCGATCGCATAAACAAACGAAACTTTTTGCCATGGCAGGATTTTGCGTTTTATTTTTGGTTATAGGAATTTTAAGGCACCAGATTTCCGAATTTTATATTTTAAACAACGAATTAAGCAAGCTTAATAATAAGGGGGAAGTTGTTTTAATCGGAACAGTTACGGGCGAACCGGATGTCAGGGATACTTTTCAGAAGTTAAAAGTAAGGACAGAAAAACCAGATGGAATAATTTTGGTTACGGTTGGTCGCTATCCAGAATATAAATATTTAGATAAAATAAAAATTACGGGAAAACTAGAAACTCCGCAGGAGTTCGAAGATTTTAATTATAAAAACTATTTGCTAAAAGATGGAATTTATTCTGTGATGGGTTTTCCGAAAATTGAACTGATAGACGATGAAAAAAAATATTCAGTCGGCCAGCGGATTTATTCTGGTATTTTGTTTTTTAAGCAGAAATTAAGAGAAAGTATCCGCAAAAATTATTCTCCGCCCCAGAGCTTGATTTTAGAAGGAACAGTGCTCGGCGATAATGGCGTGATGTCGCAGGATTTAAAAAATAAATTAAACATTACCGGACTTCGTCATGTTATAGCTGTTTCCGGCACGCATGTTGTTATATTAGGAGCAATTTTAATGTCTTTTTTGTTGGCCCTGGGTTTGTGGCGCGGACAGGCCTTTTATATCTCAATTATTTTTATTTGGCTTTATATTATTCTTACTGGTCTGCCCGCATCCGGAACGAGGGCAGGAATTATGGGCTCGCTTTTTCTTCTGGCTCAAAAATTAGGCAGGCAAAGCATGGGTTCAAGGGTAATAGCAATGGCGGGAGCTGTAATGCTTTTTATTAACCCCTTGCTTTTATTTTATGATGTCGGATTTCAGCTTTCATTTTTAGCAGTTATGGGCATTATATATTTAGAGCCCTTTATAAAAGATTTTTTGAAGATATTTATAAAAAAGAAATCAGAAAATTTAGCAGGCATTATTTCAACAACGCTTGCCGCCCAGATTTTTACCTTGCCTATAATGGTTTATAATTTTGGCAACGTATCTTTTATTTCTCCTGTAACAAATATTTTAGTTTTACCAATTGTTTCATGGCTTATGATTTTTGGTTTTTTGTCATCTATTTTGGGAGTGGCGTCTCAATTTTTAGGCTGGATTGTTTCCATACCCTGCTGGTTTCTGCTTGCTTATTTTGTAAAAATAATAGATATTTTTTCTAAGCCTTGGGCAATAAAAACAATAGAAAACATTCATTGGATATGGCTCATTGTTTTTTATTTGATTTTAGGCGCGATTGCGCGCTGGTTGCAGAAAAATCAAAAATTAAAAATTTTAAAGTAAAAAAACAGCCGCCAGGGTAAACCCTTGCGGCTTTTGTTTCCGCCAAAGACGGATTACATTTTCTCAAAAGCTATTTCTTTTTTGTCCGCATTTGCGAACTTAGCGTAGAATGCCGCAACCTCAATGCCGTTAATTTCTTCTAAGGCGATACGATTAACTACGGCCTTAGCGGCGACAGGAGCGTCATCCTTTTCTCGATTTTTTTCTTTACCAGACAGATTGAGGATTTTTCCATAAAAACCGCAATCCTCGTGATTAATGAGGATAATTGATTTAATAGATGGAAAATGCCTAAGAAAGAATATGATTTGACTGCTCAAAAATTGCCTTTCTATTGTCATTATTGGATTAGCTAGTGAACCCGGCCCGCCAGCTACGACAATTGGTATAAATTGGCCATAAACTAAATTTAAGTCATCCATAAAAAAGCGATTAAAGGCAAATTGAAATTTTGGGTCCGGACAATAAATAGCGAGCGTTGTGGGTTCTGTTTTTATTGCCCTATAAGTTTGTTCCATGCTCCACCTTCCTTTTTGTCAAAAAAACTACTCCAAATCTATTTTCTATATTATCAGAATATTAAAAATTTTCAAGAGAGCAAGAAATATGATATAATAACCTATCTTATCTTAAAAAAAATATGGCGAACGATAATAAACAAAAGGCATGGATTATAGCGGCTGATATGGGATATGGCCATCAGAGAACCGCTTACCCGTTAAGAGAAATAGCTTTTAGCGGAAAAATTATTAACGCTAATAGTTATGACGGGATTCCGGAAAAAGACAAAAAATTTTGGCAAAGGACCAGAATTTTTTATGAATTTATTTCAAGATTTAAGAGGATTCCGTTGATTGGCAATATGGCTTTCTCTTTTTTTAATAAATTTCAAATAATTCTTGATTATTATCCCAAAAGAGACTTGTCTCGGCCGGATATTAACATAAGGAGCATTTTTTCTTTTATTAAAAGAGGATGGGGAAAAGATTTGATTTTGAGATTTAAAAAAAATTCTTTGCCGATAATCAGTACTTTTTTTACGCCGGCTTTTATGGCAGAGGAATTTGAATATCCAAATGATATTTATTGCGTTGTTTGCGATGCTGACGTTGCCAGAGCATGGGCTTCTTTAACGCCCCAAAATAGTAAAATTAAGTATTTTACTCCATGCACATGGGCAAGAGACAGATTGAAACTTTATGGAATAAACTCTAAAAACATATTTTTTACCGGCTACCCATTGCCAAAAGAGAATATAGGCGAAAATATGGAAATTTTAAAAAAAGATTTAAGAAATCGTATTGTAAACCTTGACCCAAAACAAAATTATAGAAAATTATATAAGCCCTTGATTCAGAGTTATTTGGGAGATTTGCCTGAAAAATCAGACCACCCCTTAACAATAATGTTTTCTATGGGCGGGGCCGGCGCTCAAAAAGAAATAGGGTTAAACGCAGTGAATAGTTTAAAAAATAAAATAAAAGCAGGCAGACTTAGAATAATTATTGCTGTGGGAACAAGGGGGGAATTAACTAAATACTTCGCAGACAATATTAAAGGTTTAAAATTAGATGGATGGGTTCACATACTATCTGCCAAAACAACAAATGAGTATTTTGAAAAGTTTAATCAAGCATTGAGAGAGACAGATGTTTTATGGACTAAACCATCAGAGCTTTCTTTTTATGCGGGATTGGGAATTCCTATTATTATCGCCCCTCCTATTGGTTCGCAAGAGGATTTTAATAAAAAATGGCTTTTACATATTGGGGCGGGGATTATACAAGAAAATCCGAAACATACTGACCAATGGTTTTTTGATTTATTAAATAGCGGCAATTTTGCAGAAATTGCAATGCAAGGGTTTATTGAAATAGAGAAACTAGGAACCTATAATATTGAAAAAATAATAGACGGTAAATAAAAAAAATGAAAAAAATGCTTAAAATAATAATTTTAGTTTTATTTGTATTGTTTGTAATTTTTTTGTATTATTTTTTTATTGGCAAGGCGCCAAAACAAAAAAATATTATATGGGGAGTCAATTTTTCTCAAATGCAGGCCGAGTCTTTAAAACTTGATTGGCGAGAAACTTATTTGGCAATACTTGACGATCTTGGGGTAAAGAATATAAAATTACTTACTCAATGGGACTGGATCGGGGGCAAAAAAGACGATTATTTTTTTAATGACGTTGATTGGCAAATAAAACAGGCTCAGCGAAAAAACGCAAAAATTATTTATGTAGTTGGAATGAAAACAGGTCGCTGGCCGGAGTGCCATATTCCTAATTGGGCGAATGGACTTTCCAAAGAACAACAACAGGATGAAATTTTGAAATATATAAAAAAAATTATTTTGAGATATAAAGACAATGATGCTATCGCCGTATGGCAGGTGGAAAACGAGCCGCTTTTTAAATTCGGCCAATGTCCATGGTACGATAAAAATTTTTTAAAGAAAGAGGTAGAATTGGTAAAGTCGCTTGATTCTACAAGACAAATTATTATTTCGGATTCAGGAGAACAGTCAATGTGGTTTGGAGCGGCAAAAATAGGAGATATAGTTGGAACCACTATGTATAGAAAGGTTTGGGGTCGTATAAGCGATATTTTTGGTTTTTATATTGATTCATTTTTGCCGCCAGTCCATTATTGGAGAAAGGCTCAAATTATTAAAAAAATATTTGGCAAAGATGTAATATCCACAGAATTACAAGCCGAGCCATGGGCGCAGAAGCTTTTTTATGATGTTTCCTTAGAAGAGCAGGAAAAAACAATGAATTTAGAACAATTTAAAAAGAATATTGAATACGCCAAAGAAACCGGTTTGAAAGAATTTTATCTTTGGGGCGCTGAATGGTGGTATTGGATGAAAAAAACGCAAAATCGTCCAGAAATCTGGAACGAAGCCAGTAATTTATTTTCTAATCTATGAATATAAAAATTGTAAAAAATAAATATATAAACGCGCTGTTTATATTGATGCTTTTTTCGGCTATAGTTCATATGCTTATTATTTTTTATTTTGCGCTCGTCTCGGGAGATTTGTATATTGTTAACTATTTTAATATTTTGGATTTAGATTTATTTTATCCCAATATATTTAATAGTTTTACAGGGAATATTTTTTCAATATTTTTTACGGCAGGGCTTTATTTAATAATTTTGAAAAATAATAAGATAGAATAGAGATGAAAAAAAACAAGATTTTAATTTTACACGGCCAGCCGGGCATGGGCCACTTAATAACAGCCAAGGCTCTTGTGGAAGTTTTTTCAAAAAAATATCCGGAAGTTGAAATAAAGGATGCTGACGCATTCGATTTCCTCTATGGGCCGCTTAGACATGGATACCTCTTTTTTTATAATCATATTGTAGCCAAAGCCCCATTTGTTTTTAAAATATTTTATAATAGTTATAACAATAAACTGATCCAGAAATTTTTAGAAAGAATAACTTTATTTTTTGTAAAAAAGGGCAAATTTATTTTTTTCATTAAAGATTTTGCTCCGGATTTTATATTAGCGACAAACCCCCTGCCACTGCAGTTGGCGTCTTTAATTGAAGAAAAAAAAGTTATAGATATTTTATCTGCCAACGTTTGCACAGACTTTGGTTTTCATTCCCTATGGCATAGTCCAGATATTAATTATTATTTTGTAGCTAACGAAGAAATAAAAAAGTCGCTACTTGACCATAAAGTTAATTTAGATAAAATAAAAACTACAGGCATTCCAGTCAGGCCGATATTCAATCAACTGTTAGACCGCCAGAAAATTTTAGAAAGTTTAAATTTTAATTTTTCTCAGCCTGTTTTACTGATTATAGGGGGCCAGTTAAAATATAAAGAATTGTTAAGGGTTATTTTGGGAATAAAAGAAAAAAATAGCTTAGCGCAGTTTATTGTTATAGCCGGCCGTGATAAAAATTTACAGAAAAAATTAGAAAATTCAGAATTGAAAAAAAACGCCAATGTAAGGGTTTTCGGGCTAGTAAATGACATAGAAAAATTTATGACTGCTAGCGATTTAATTTTATCTAAAGCCGGAGGTTCGACGACAGCTGAATGTTTAGTTAAGGCATTGCCAATGATTGTCTATAAAACGATTCCCGGCCAAGAAGAAGACAATGTAAATTATCTGGTTAATAACAAGGCAGGAATTAAAGTTAAAAATACAAGAGAGACAATTGAGGCAGTTATTGATTTATTTTCACAACCAGATAAATTAGCAAAAATGAAAGAGAGTTGCATAAAAATTCAAAAGCCCAATGCGTCCGAAGATATAGCTGATTTTGTCATTTCGCAAATTAAATAATATTTTTAATTTTAAAATACAAAAACTATGAGTTTATATGATTTACCGGAGTTTGACACTCTTAAGATTAAAAAAATAATTTTTAAAAATAAACTCCTTTTAGGGGGAGTTTTATCCGTTATTATATTTTTAACAATCGGCTTTAACGCGGGTATATTTTCTTTAAGTTATTTTTCAGAGCAAATAAAATCTTTTTTGCAAGGGATGGAAATTAACATACCCGTAATCAATATACCCGTAATTAATAAAACTCAAACAATTGAGAGCGGCAATATATACACTCCTCAAATTTCTTACGAACAAGCGATAATAAATACAGTAAAAGAAGCCACGCCTTCGGTTGTAAGCATCATTATCACAAAAAATCTTCCAGTTTATGAACAAAAATGGGTTAATCCTTTTGGAGATTTGGGCATTCCTGGTTTTGAAATTCCGCAATATGTTCAAAAAGGAACAAAACAACAAGAGGTGGGTGGCGGGTCTGGATTTATAGTTTCTGAAGACGGCCTCATTTTAACAAATAAGCATGTTGTTTTGGATAAAAAAGCGGAATACACTGTTTTCACAAATGACGGCCAAAAATTTTCAGCCAAAGTTTTAGCCTTAAATCCAGTTCAAGATTTAGCGATAATTAAAGTTGAAAGCAATAAAAAATTTAAAGCAATAAAACTTGGCGACTCTTCAGAAATACAAATCGGCCAGAGCGCCATTGCTATCGGCAATGCCTTAGGAGAATTCCGCAACACAGTTTCGGTCGGAGTGATTTCAGGACTGGGAAGAACTATTTCAGCTTCTGGACAGAGGGGATTTTCCGAAACATTAGAAGATATTATCCAAACAGACGCCGCAATTAATGCAGGCAATTCCGGAGGGCCTTTATTAAATTTAAAAGGAGAAGTGATTGGAATTAATACGGCAATGGCGCAAGGAGCAGAAGCCATTGGTTTTGCCATTCCTATAAACAGAGCCAAGAGAGACATTGAACAGGTTTCGCAAGGCAATAAAATTGTCTATCCGTTTTTGGGAGTGCGTTATGTTTTGATAAACGAAGAAATAAAAGATAAAAATGATTTATCGGTAGATTATGGCGCTTGGGTAATAAGAGGCAGTCAGGGAGAATCAGCTATTACTAAAGGTTCAGCCGCCGAAATTGCCGGCATAAAAGAAAAAGATATAATTTTAGAATTTAATAATGAAAAAATTATAACCGAAAACTCAATGGCAAAAATAATTTCAAAATATAACGCCGGAGATAAAATTATTTTGAAAATTTTAAGAAACAAAGAAGAAATAATGGTTGAAGTTATTTTGGGCGAAAGGCCGGAGTAGCCTGAAATCAGAAACAAGAAAAAAGGCCTGCTTTTTGGGCGGGCCTTTTAGTTTGCGAAGCTATTCGTGTTTTCTTTAATAACCGCCATAGGGCTGAAAACCAACAGTTGATTTAACAGCCCCATATCGGTTATTGTAAGCTGTGTGAGACCCGACCTCACACGTTTTATGTGATGAGCTAAAAGAAAGGCAGAATTGTAAAAATAAAAAAGTATTTTCTAATCAAGAAAGGACCCTGAAATCTCGGACATGACTTTGTTGGAAAAGGTTGTCGGAAATTGGAGCTTTTGACCTTTAAAATTATTGAATAATTTCTCTTTTTCTTTTTGCATAAATTCGGCGAATTCGTTGTCGGATTTTTCAAGGGCGACCTTATCTAAATCTTCAAAAGTGATTCCTGGTTTTAAATATTGTTCTGCGTTTTTCATTGATTTTAATTTTTGGTATGGAGTTAAATATGTGTTGTAAATCTTTTTTTCTTTTCCGCGTTTATCAATTATGATTGTTGGATATCCGCACGGTCTGTGAAAGTTGAGATAATCGTTAAAACAGCTTTTGTAAAATTCATTGAAGCATTCGGCGTATCCTTTTGCGATGAATCTGTATCCGATGTGTTTTCTGATTACAAAGTTATTTTTTCCTTCAACCAGTCCGTTGTCATTGGAATGCCTCGGTCTGCACTTAGTCTGTGAAATCAGTAGTTTGTTTAAAAGCTGAGCTACAACCTTGTTTATGTATTCTGAACCGTTGTCGGAATGGAAATTAATGATTAAAAACGGAAACTGATCCAGTAAATCTTTGAGCAGTGGCAAAAGATGATCTTCTGAAATTCGCTCCACGCAACCGATGATTTCCCACTGGGTCACTTCGTCAACGATGTTGATGTGATAAATTCCTTTTTCCTTGTCCAAATCCCCTTGGTGGACGGTGTCAACGCGTAGGAATCCCGGCATTCCGTTGTTCTCGGGTTTTGTGCGTTTGCCGATTGGAATCTTTATCGGGTTCGTTTTTTTGACAGTTAGAGAATGTGAAACATATTGTCTTGTTCCTCGCAGATTGTAGATGTGAGAGGCGGAAATGTTACTGATGTTCCTGTAATCTTGTTTGTGGAAAATATTGTATTCTCGGGATAGTATTCCCTTGGTTGCCGGTCCAGAAAGCCGTCCGTGCAGGTTGTCTGTTTTTATCAGCAAGGCAATGTCTGAAGCATTGTATATTTTGGGAAACCGCCGGCAGTTTGAATAGGCAACGATTATCTTTCCCAACCTTCTTTTCTTTGCAATTAACTTCTTCGTTTGCGTTTTAGACAAGCCGGTCATCTTTACAATGTATTTTTTAACAATTGTTTTTTCTTTTTTAACACATGAAAAGTATTTAAACTTGTTTAAAACATTTTCAATCCACAAGTTTCTCTCGACCTTGTTTTCTGCGAGAAACCTTGTGGCGTCATTGTTTAATTTTAAAAACTCTTTTATCTGATCGATTGAAACTACATTTTTGTCTTGCATGTTGATTATCATGCTTCAACTCTGACATCTTTTTCCAACTTTTCAACATCCAATTTCAGGGTCCTTCTGTGTTAGAAACAGAACATCATTTGAGGGTCCTTCTGTATTGTACAATACTAAAACTTGACAGGCTATTTTGATTTGCTATAATTAAGATGCTGACAGACTCGTACACTACGAGTTAAAGTCGGATGTTAACAAAAGGGATTCTTTGTAAAAGGCGTCCTTTTTGTTTATAATTGAATCGTGGATTCGGGCTCGTGGTGTATGAAGTAGCATGTCGGCATTAACATCCGACGAAGCGAGTGCAAGTCTCGCCGAGTCCACGCTAAAGAGTCTATCGCAAATCGTGATGGATTTTTTAGTTACGCTAATTTTTTCTTTTTCTCCCTTCTTTCAGTCCGCCAGCCATGGAAGCCAGAAGAGCCTTATTGGCGGGCTAAAAGAAAGGAGGGAGGCCAGAGAACCAGCTCGGGCCTCCCATAACAATCCGCTTGATTTTTACAGCGGGCATAGTTCTTACGAACTAAGCGCGGTATTCCCGCCAACCTTTTTGTTTGCGGCACAAACAGGAAAGCACGTCTCGTTGTTTCAAATTTTTATAGAGATTTTAAACTCTACTTAGGCCGAGGACTCGTCTATAAATGGCGAGGTCTTCGGCCGTCGCCTCAGTCGGCAGACCGAGGCTGTCGGTTGTCGGCAGGATAATTAATCCCGCCTTCCTCGCGTCAATTTCCGCCAAATCCTCCGTAGGAGGATGGCGGATAAAGACAGTGACGTGACCCAATTTGTGTTGGGCCGCCGTCACAAATCCAACCTGTTGTTTGGTGGCGTTATCGGTAACGCCACCAACGGCAAGCGCCCTACGGGCCGCTTGCTCGGTTATACTAACTGGTCGCCATTCTTTTTTGTTCATCTCTTTTATTTCTCCCAAAAAGAGATTTCCACACTTTCAGCCCACAACACAATATTATGAGCTAAAAAATGGAGGGGAGTTTTTGAAAAAACCATTTTTCATAAATTCCCCATAAACCAATCCGCTTGAATTTTACAGCAGGCATGATTCTTACGAATCAAGCGCGGTATTCCCGCTAACCTGTTTGTTTAAGCCTAAACAGGAGGCTTTTGTTGTCGCACACTGACAGCAGAGCGACTTGCTGGGTAGATATTCGGTCTCTTATTTTCTACCTAATCTCCTTTACTCGCCAATCCATGGCCAGCGGTCTGACGGAGAACCCGCTGTTTAGCCGAGAGAGCTAATAAAGCTCTCTATTCACTACTTCGGCCTCGCACTCCTGCGAACAGCAGGAGTCCTTAGCCAAGTAGTGAATCGGTGCCCCGCATTCGGAGCACCGGTTCTCGGCCAGGCGGAGGAGCCGCTCCACCAAATCCTCCAGCCTTCCGAGCCGTTGCTCGGAGGTGCTGTTCGGATTGGCGAGTAAAGCCCTCATCTGCTTGTAAGCAGACTTGAGCTCGGCTCCAACCGCCGGAGACTCAAACCATTTTCTCATGGTTTAATCCTCCGCTGTTTCAGGCCAGCCGCCTTGCTTGGAAACTGCCAAGCTCAAAAAGGAAAACTTTATCCCTTCTTTCAAACCACTAAAGAAATTATCAATTTAGAAATCAACCATAAAAGTCGTTTCAGGTATTCAACTAATGATTTGAAAGAAGGGTAGGAAACTAAAACTCAGTTATGCCTATTGCTTTGTGTTTCCCGTAAATTTTTCAAATTGCTTCTTTATATCTAATATTTTTATTATAGCATACCCAAGAAACCTTGTCAATCCCGTGCGATAATGTACACAGACATATGGCGGTTTTTATAAAAAATAAGAGCGGGTTCTTTTTGGGAACCCGCTTTGGCCAGATGGCCCTGTTTTTTTGTTCAAACTTTTTGTTTGGTTTTGTGCCGGGCTTCTCGCCTGGCGCAGTGATGGATCATCGCAGCGACTATGGTGGTAGTCATTGGATTAAGAAAAAAATCGGCTCGCCACGCTGTTTTGCGGGCAACCATCGCCATCCGCCTCCGTTCTTCTATTAGGGGAACCGGAATTGCGCGGGAGAATACAGCCTCCTTCGTTTTTTTAAGTAATTCTTTGCTCGTCATCTTAGGGTCTCCTAAAGAATTGAAGAGTCCAAAAGGTTTAAACAATAATATTATCATAGCATTTATTATATTAATGTTCAATTTTTTTACTCTTGAATTAAAATTAAAGTTGACATATAATAAAAAACATGAATGGAGGAGCCAATTTTACAAATAAAGCCCAGGATGCCATAATGTCGGCCCAACAATTGGCGCAAGAAAAAGGACAGCAGCAAATAGACGCTCTGCACCTGCTTTTTGCCTTGCTTTTGCAAGACGGAAGCGTAATTTTGACCATACTTCAAAAATTAGGAGTTGATGTGGATTCTTTAAAAAAGAAAGTTGAAATCCAGATTGCAAAAATTCCGACAATTGCGGCGCCCGCCGCTTTTGGCCAATTTTATTTAACGCAGGATATGGCAAAAGTTTTAGACAGAGCCAGACAAGAGGCAATGAAAATGGGAGACGAATTTATTTCCGTTGAGCATTTCTTTTTAGCGCTGTTGGATACCAAATCAACAGCCAAAGACATTTTAGATAAAATTACTTTTTTCAGCCCCGGGGGAGATTTAAATAATTTAAAAACTTCAAAACTTGATTATGAGCAGGCACTGAAAATTTTATCGCAAATAAGGGGCGGACAAAAAATAACCGACCCGGAGCCAGAATCAAAATATCAGGTAATTGAAAAATACACCAGAAATTTAACTAATTTAGCGTCAGCGGGAAAAATTGACCCTATAATCGGCAGAGATAATGAAATTAGAAGGGTGATGCAGATTATATCCCGCAGAACTAAAAATAATCCAGTATTGATTGGCGAAGCCGGAGTGGGTAAAACAGCGATCGTGGAAGGGTTTGCCCAAAGGATTTCCAGAAGCAATGTGCCGGAATTTTTAAAAAACAAAGAAATAATTTCTTTAGATTTGGGGGCGATAATTGCCGGCACAAAATATAGGGGAGAGTTTGAAACCAGAATAAAGGCTTTATTAAAAGAGATTAATCGGGCTGACGGAAGATATATTCTATTTATTGACGAGCTTCACACTTTAGTGGGAGCCGGAGCCGCTGAAGGCGCGATTGACGCTTCAAATTTATTGAAGCCGGCTTTAGCTCGCGGAGAATTAAGAGCAATCGGGGCTACAACCTTAAAAGAATACCAAAAATATATTGAAAGAGATCCGGCTTTAGAAAGAAGATTCCAGCCGATTTATGTTCAGGAACCTTCAACCGAAGACGCAACAGCTATATTAAGGGGTATTAAAGAAAAATACGAGGTTCATCATGGGGTAAGAATTAAGGATTCAGCTATTAAGGCGGCGGTTGAGCTGAGTAATCGTTATATTTCAGACAGATTTTTACCGGACAAAGCGGTTGACTTGATGGACGAGGCGGCTTCGGCTTTGAGATTGGAAATTGAGTCAGAACCGCAGGAGTTGGAAAAATATGAAGAAGAAATCACAAAGCTTGAAATAGAAAAACAGGCCTTAAAAAAAGAAAAAGGCGCTGAAAGAAGATTAAAGGTAATTGCCAGAGAGTTAGCCGACTTAAAGGAAAAAACGAAAGCGCTAAGGGCGAAATGGGGAGCGGAAAAAGAATTGATTAATAAAATAAAAGACATTAGAAAAAAGATTGACGACTTTTCTTACCAAACAGAAACTGCTCAAAGAGAAGCTGATTTGGAAAAAGTGGCTGAAATAAAATATGGCAGAATACCTCAGCTTTTAAAAGAGCAAAAAATAATTGAGCAAAAATTAATTAAACTTCAAAAAACCCATCACTTTTTGAAAGAAGAGGTGACGGAAGAAGAAGTGGCTGGGGTTGTTTCCCGCTGGACCGGAATTCCAGTTACAAGATTAATTACAGAAGAGGCCCAAAAATTAGAGACAATGGAAAATGTTTTAAATAGAAGGGTGATAGGGCAAGAAGAGGCGATTTCAGCTATATCAAGGGCGATTAGAAGAGCCAGAGCCGGCATTTCTGAGGAAAATAAACCATTGGGCTCTTTTCTATTTTTAGGACCGACAGGAGTCGGCAAAACTGAAACCGCCAGGGCTTTGGCCGGATTTTTATTTGATGACGAAAAAGCTATGATACGATTAGATATGTCGGAATATATGGAACGCCATACAGTTTCTAAAATTATCGGCTCGCCGCCCGGATATGTCGGCTATGAAGAAGCCGGCCAGCTTACAGAAAAAGTAAGGCGCAGGCCCTATTCCGTAATTTTATTAGACGAAGTTGAAAAGGCGCACCCTGAGATATTTAATATTCTTCTTCAAATTTTTGAAGACGGAAGATTAACGGACTCTAAGGGCAGAACAGCATCTTTCAAAAACACGATTATAATAATGACTTCTAATGTCGGTTCGGATTATATCAATAAAATGTCTTCAATTGGTTTTAATACCAGAGAAGAGATCGCCGAAAGAGAATCAATGAAAGACAAAATAGCAGATTCCCTAAAAGACCAGTTTAGGCCGGAATTTTTAAATAGGATTGATGAGGTTGTAGTATTTAATTATTTAAGAAAAGAAGAAATAAAAAGAATTGTTGAACTGGAATTGTCAAAGGTTGAAGAAAGATTAAAGGCAAAAGAGATAAAAATTACAATTTCTGAAAAAGCAAAAGAATTATTAGTTAAAGACGGGTTTGACCCTAATTTGGGGGCAAGGCCGTTAAAGAGAGTTATTCAAAGATTAATTCTTGACCCTTTATCTATTAAAATAGTTATTAATGAACTCAGAGAGGGTAGCAGGGTTTTGATTGACGCAGAAGAGGGAAAAATTATATTTGATATGCCAAAAGATTTTCCTAAAATGAGAGAACCTCAAAAATTAGCGAAAACATCAGTTAGATAGTCAATGACAAAAATAAAAACTATATCAATAATTGCCGCTATTTTATTATTAGGAGCATTGGGCGCCTTATTTTTTAATGTTTTTGCTTTGCCCTTTTTGCTGACAAATTCTTACTTTGAAAGATTTCAGTTTGTTAAAGATTTTAAGCAGGGTAAAATAATCATAAATCCGAAAGAACAGGTTTATATACAAGAAAACACAGCATTAGAAAAAGCAATAAATAACGCCCAAAAAGTAGTTGTAGGAACCCAAAAGAATGGAGTTGTCACGGGTTCTGGTTTAATCGCAACATCTGATGGGTCTATTATAACCTTAGCTTCGCTTGTTTCTAGTGGAACTAAAGTAAATTTTAATGGTGAAGATATAAATTATAAAATTATAAAAAAAGATTTAAAAAATAATCTTGCTTTAATAAAAGTTGAAAAAAACGACTTGTACACAGTCGGTTTTGCAGATTTTGATAACTTAATTATTGGTCAAAGAGTTTTTTTAATAGGAGTTATATCAGTTAACACGGGTAATCGATTTGCAAACGAGGGGATTATAAGAAGTTTTGAAGAAAATTTAATAAAAACCAATATTTCAGAAAAAGCTATTGTCAATGGAAGTCCTTTATTTAATATCTCTGGCGAATTAGTCGGTTTAAGTTTTATTAGTCAGGACGGAAAAGTTTCAGCAATTTCCATTGATACAATAAAATCATTTTTAGGATTGTAATTCAAGGTAAATATATATGAAAAAAGGGTTTACGTTAATTGAATTATTAATAGTTATTATCGTTGTCGCAATTTTAGCTATTCTTATTATAACTTATCTCAATTTTGGCAGAAATAAAGCCAAGGACGCTTTAATGATAGAAATCATGGGTACCTCATTAACAAAATTTTCGGTGGAATATTATCTTAATTCTCCTACAAAAAATTACGCCGCTTTTTGCAGCGATGATGCAACGCGGGATCTTCTCGGTAAAATTAATCCTACGCAACAGTGTTTCTCCGACAATAATAAGTGGGTTGTATGCGCGCAGTTTTATTCTTCCAGCGCAAAAGCTTGGTGTGCCGATAACACCGGCGTTAAAAAAGAGATTACGGCGGGCCCGCGTGGCGCGTGTAGGGCAGGCATAAGGTCTTGCCCATAAAGTGTTTTTCTTGAATTACGAATATGAACGTTGTTTTTAAAAAGATTTTTAAATTTGCCGGTTTTTTCATACCGGCTTTATTTATTTTGTATTTGTGTTTTGCTTTATTAAGAGGGATTTCTCCTAATTCGTTTCTAGCTTCTACGTCCCCGGTTTTTTCCATAGAAGAAATAATTTTTCCAGGGAAAATAGAGCTATTGCCAGATTTAATCACAGAAGAAGATTCAATCGACAACGCAGATGAAATATTAATAAAAATAGTTGATTCTATAACCGGCGTTGGCGGGCCAGATAATATGCAAGAAACCCTAGACGATATCGCGGAAAAATTTGATATTCTAAAACAACAGGCGTTAAAGCTTATAGAAGAATATAATTTAAATAATAATTTAGAGCAAAATTCTGGAAATAATGAGCCGCAAGACCAACAAGATGAGCCAGATGACAGCCAAATATTACAGCAAAGCGCGCCACAGCAAAACAATCCGCCTACGATAACCGGTGGCGGCGGAGGCGGGGGAGGGGGCGGAGGCGGGGGCGGAAACAGCGGCTCCAATCCTGTTTATTCTAAAATTTTAATATCAGAAGTTCAGGTTGCCGGCTTAACCGATGAAAAAGAGGAATTTGTGGAGTTATATAATCCAAATATAGCGGAAATTGACCTAACTGATTGGTATTTGCAGAAAAAAACAAAAACAGGCTCTGATTATTCATCATTTATTTCAAATACCCTGTTTTTAGGAAAAAAAATCGGAGCAAACAGTTATTTTCTTATAGCCAGAGAAAACTCTTCTTTTATCGGCTTGTCAGACATTATTACAAATAATTCTCTTTCAGAAGATAGTTCTTTAGTTTTAAAAAATCCTAACAGAGAAATAGCGGATAAATTAGGTTTTGGCGACGCCCAAGAATACGAAACCAGTTCCGCTAAAAATCCAGAAAACGGCCAAAGCATAGGAAGAAAGTGGGACGCGACAAACAACACAGAGCAGGACACAGATAATAATTCTAACGATTTTGAGGCGCAAAATCCGACTCCAAAAGAAAAAAACAGCGTCTATGTAGCGCCGCCAGGTTTTAAAATTTTAATATCAGAAGTCCAAATATCGCCGTCTGAACAAAGATTTGTTGAACTTTATAATCCAAATAATTTTGAAGTTAGTTTGACAGGTTGGTATTTACAGAGAAAAACAGAAACAGGAACTTCATGGAATTCTCTTGTTTCCTCGCCTAAATTTGAAGGAAAGACGATTTTGGCAAATGATTATTTTTTAATTTCAGAATCAGCCAGCGCGCTCGATATTGTATTGGATTTAACTCTTACTGAAAATAATTCTTTGGTTTTAAAAAATCCTAAAGGAGATATTTCCGACAAATTAGGTTTCGGCAGTCCGCAGGATTTTGAAACTTCGCCTGCGCAAAATCCAGACAACAGCCAAAGTTTGGGCAGGGTATTTGATGAGGCCAGTCAAACTTACTTAGATACAGATAACAATTCAGTTGATTTTGAGCTGGCCGCGCCTACTCCAAAAGCAAAAAATATTAAATATATTGAGCCGCCGGTTGAAGAAAAGGATGCGACTCCGCCCGAAGTTAGCTTTAATTTAAATCCGGTTCAAAACAATATTATTTTTACAGTTAATTTTGAAATTACAGATACTATTGGGACAGTTACTCCGTCTGGCATAGCCATCTATATTTTTCATTGGAAAGAAGAAAGTGGCGATTGGCAGGAAGACGCTCCAGTAATAGTTAGCGGAAGCCCGACGTCCGCCAGTTTTACAAGAGAATTTATAGAAAGCCAAGACGAAAAGGCTTATTATTTTCAAATAAAAGCAAAGGATTTTGCCGGAAACGAATCTGTTTGGTTGCCAGAAACACCAGCAGAAACAAAAATAAGCATTCCAAAAGAAGTTTTGATAAAGATTGAAGAATAAGCGGGCTCTTTGCCTCAGTTTAAGCCATAGAGTTATTCACATGGTATATCTTTTTTTTATGATATAATAAATAAACGGTTTTCAGGGCACGGGATTCAAACTAGGATCAAATTTAGAAGCCAAAAAGTGAGATAATTTCAAGGAGCGACGAGGAAACATATCCTATGTGATACGTTGACGAAGTCGCAACGCAGAAATTAGCCATTTTTTTGGCTTCCCTTCGGGCGGGCGAATTCAGGCAATCTTCTTCGTTACTCGTCGAGAACGATGCGTAAAGCATCGTATCTCTTCCTCGCGCCTTGAAGCTTGCCTGAATTCACTCCGCTAAATTGATTCTAGTTTGAACCCCGTGCCCCATCGTTTTTTTGACTTTTGATTTTTTTCTGGTATATTAAAGGCCAGATGGAAGATAAATTTATACAATTAACCGGTGCGGTTTATAAATTGCTGGATTTTTTTCCCGAAGGGGAGCCGTTAAAAAATCGAGCTAAAGAAAAAGCATTATCAATAATGGATAATAGGAATAATGCCTCTGGCCAGTTTTTGGAGGACATAGAGGTTCTTTTGAACTACCTAAAACTTGCCAAGTCCTTTGGATGGATAGATAGCATTAATTTTTTAATAATTTCTAAAGAATACGAAAAAATCATGGGGCAAGCAAGCCAGCCGGTGAAAAAAGCAGAAAACACAAAAATTGTTGCCCAAACCCAAAAAATTACTTTTCAAAAGACCATAGAAAACCAAGTGTCATTTACCGAAGAAAAAATTAGCCAGCCGAAAGTCGCTGAATTTTCTATTTCAGACCGCCAGAAAAAAATACTCCAGATTTTAAGCGAAAAAGGGCATGCCCAGGTTTCAGATTTTAAAACAGTTTTAAATGATGTTACAAAAAGAACAATAAGAAGGGATTTAGACGAATTATTAAAAAATGGAGAGATAATTAGGGCAGGGGAATGGAATCAAGTGTTTTATCAGTTAGGACATTAACTATATCTTAATTAAATTAAATTTTGTCCTATTTTGTCCTATCAATAAAAAGATTATCAACATCCCGCCCAAACGGGATTAATTTTATTAGTCTTGACTTTGTTTTGTTTTTATTATATTATATAGTTATATAATAATGGATAATTATAAAGAGAAATTTAGCCAGATTTACGACCATTATATTGATAAAATATATAGGTTTGTTTACTTAAAAGTAGATTCACAGGAAACAGCCGAGGACATTACCTCAAAGGTCTTTTTAAGGGGCTGGGAGGCCTTCCAGAGCCAAAAAGTCCTAAATCCAAGCGCCTTTTTATACCAGATTGCCAGGAATACAGTGATTGACCATTATAGAGAAAAGGGTAGGACAAGAATAATTTCGGCTGACATTTTGCCTCAAATAGTTGACCGAGGAATGGGATTAGAAGAAAGAGCCATATTAAGCTCTGAATTTGAAGAAGTTAGGCTGGCTATCCAAAACTTAAAACAAGACTATCAGGACATAATCATTTGTCACTATATTGATGATATGAAGGTGCCGGAAATAGCCGAGATTATGGGAAAGCCAGAAGGCACAATAAGGGTAATGCTTCATCGGGGGCTAAAAGTTTTAAAAAAGGAAATGGAAGCAAGGAAAGTACAAGAACTGTAGATTGTAACAAAATCACGGTTTTTACGTCATAATAATAACATGCAGGAGACAAAATTAATCAACAAATTAAAGGAACTCCAGCAGATAAAGCCCAGAAAAGAATGGGTGATTTTGGCTAAAAATCAGATATTAGCAGAACCAAAGCCTGCTTTCGCTGAAAGTTTTAGCGCGAGAAAGAAAGAAAGCATATTTGGAATTTTAAGCTTTTTGCCCGCTCTTATTTATCAAAGAAAATTAGCTTACGCTTTTGCAACTCTTCTTTTTATAATGGTTGGGATGTTTGGCTTTGCCCAGTACACAATGCCCGGCGATATATTATTTTCAGTAAAAAGAATGACAGAGCAATCCCAAACAGCTTTTGGAGCGCCGGAGAATCAGTTAAAGAATAACCTTGAAATTGCCAGCAGAAGATTGGATGATTTAACGCAAGTTGTAAAAAATAACAGAATGCAAAATATTGCTCCAGCCATAAAAGAGTTTCAGGCAAGCATTTCACAAGCGACAAAAAATTTGATTGACAGCATAGAACAGAAAGATTCACAAGCAATAAGGGCGCTTGTTTTGCAGATTAAAAAAATAGAAGATAATAAAAAGCAATTGCAAACCTACGGAGTGGACCTGATAGATACCCAAGAATCAAAAGATTTAAACGACGCGTTGGCTCCTTTGGCGCAAAGAGAGATTGATGATTTAGAAAAAACAACATTAACAGAAGACCAGCAAAAAACAATGCAAACAATAAAGGATTTATACGCAGACGGGAAATATTCAGACGCTTTAGAAGGAATATTAACGCTTAATAAATAAACAATTGACGAGTCGTTAATTCGTGATTAATACGTAAAATCGCGAGTTTACAATGGTCGACCGGCGAGAAAAATAAAAATATAAATTAATTCATCCCTCACTAACTTTGCTCTTATGCATGTTTTATATGTAATTCAGAGCAAAAAAGATTTCACATTTTATATCGGCATTACTCTGAATATGCAAAACAGATTAGACGCGCATAATCGAGGTAAAGTTTTTTCAACTAAACGCAAAATTCCTTGGGAACTGATATATTGTGAGATATATAAATCAAAAACAGATGCAGCAGATAGGGAGCAGAAGTTGAAAAATCATGGAGCAGCTTGGTATAGAATAAAAGAAAGAATAAAAAATAGTATTTTGAAACCCAACTAATGGGTAAAGAGAGCAAAGTTAGTGAGGGATAAAAAACACACAAAAAATGAGTATACGAAAAACAATTATCACAACCGTAGTCGCTTTGACTTTGGTTGCAATGATTGCTCCTGGTGTGGCTCAAGGTGTTACGATTGACGAGTTGTTAGCTCAAATTACCGCATTACAGGCCCAATTAGTGGCATTGCAAGGCGGAACAACTACAACCGGAACAGCACCTACCGCCTGCGCTGGAATTACTCTTACTAGAACACTGGTAAAAGGTTCCACGGGCAGTGATGTAAAATGCGTTCAAGCGCTTTTAAACACCGATACAGCGACACAAGTAGCAGTTAGCGGAGTCGGCTCAGCCGGCAACGAAACAACCACTTACGGAAATTTAACCGTAGCGGCTGTTAAAAAATTTCAAGCAAAATACGGAACAGGTTCATTAGGCACAGTTGGTCCAAACACCAGAGCCAAAATGAATTTAATATTAACCGGCGGAACAACCGGTGGAACAACCGGCGGCGGAACAACCGGCGGAACAACTCCTCCAGTTGTAGTTCCAACAGGCGCGGGATTGACAGTGGGATTAGCCTACAATAATCCAGCCTCTGGAACAGTTATATTGGCGCAGGGTTTGGCCCCATTGGCTAAATTCACTTTTACTAACGGCGATAACGCAGAAGTAAAAGTTACCAATTTAAAAGTAAATAGAATTGGTGTTTCTCTTGATGCTACCTTGGCAAATGTATATTTGTTCAATGGAGCAAAAAGATTAACTGATGCAGCCAGCGTTTCATCTGGTGTAATTACTTTCAATGACGCATCCGGACTATTTACAGTTCCATCTGGCGGTTCAACAACAATCACAGTAGCCGCTGATTTAGCCGCTTCTGCTGGTCAAACAGTAGGGGCCGCTATCAACGCTTCTACTAGTGTAACCACCAACGCCAGTTCTGTTAAGGGAACATATCCAATTAACGGAAATCTAATGACAGCGGCAACTGCCACTGGAGCTGGAGTTGAGTTTGCGGCCACCACGACACCATCAACAAATACCAGCTTAACTCCCCAGAACGATTACACGGTTTGGCAAAACAGCGTTGTTATTTCTACCAGAGCCGTTGACTTCACCCGTATTGCTTTCAGGGAGATTGGCTCTGTTAAGAAAACCGACCTTCAAAACTTTCGTCTTTATGTTGACGGAGTCCAGGTTGGTTCTGCTGTAGCTAATTTAGATGGCGAGAATGGTTATGTGACTTTTGATTTATCTGCTAGCCCAAAGAGAATGGAGGCAGGCACAAGAGTTATTAAGTTAGTGGCTGATATTATTGGCGGATCAAGCTTAAACTTTAAGTTTAGAGTATCAGTATCCGCTGACGCTAACTTTGTTGATACACAATATAATGTCAACACAGCGCCAACAACAGCAACCACTACTGGAAGCTTTACAGTAGCCGATGTAACATCCGGTGTTCAGACAGTAGCTTCGGGAACTTTGACTTTTACCAAGCAATCCACTTCTCCATCTGGCGATATAGTTAACACTGCCCCAAATGCAACATTAGCTAAATACACCCTTACTGCCGCCGGAGAACCTGTAAAAGTTGAAAGCTTGTACGTTAGAATCATATTTACTAACGTAACTGGAACAGATAATTGTACCGCCGCCAGTACTGTATGTACTGATGCGGCAAGCATGTTATTAAGAAGTGGTATGGTATTGGCTAATGGCGTCCAAATCGGCAGCACAACAGCAATTTCGCCTGTTGCCGCCGGAACACTATTTAGCCCAGGTTCATCTTTAATCGTTACGCCGGGTTCGCCTGTTACTTTAGAAGTAAAAGGCGATATCTACGACGCAACTGGCACTTATAACGATATTGATGCTACCGATACCCTGCAAGTTAGTATTATTGCAGGTTCAAGCAATGCCCAGGGCACGGTATCTTTGGCAAGCTTAAGCGCGCCTTCAGCTGCCACCAATGGCAACACTTTGACTGTGGCAACAGGGGCTTTGACGTTGTCAAAATACCCTGCTTACACAGACCAGACAGTTGTTGCTCCATTGACAGCTCACAAATTAGCTCACTTTACATTAACAGCTAACACAACAGAATCGGTTAATGTAACAGCTATTAATGTTGCTTTGAACTCAGTGGCTTCTTCATACGGAAGCAATTTGTATGTTGTATATGGAGACAAAACAACAACTATAAAGCCAACAGTTTCAACCAGCGACTCATGGTCAATCAACCACACATTGCCAGCCGGCAACACCATTGACATAATGGTTTATGCAGACTTTAGTTCATCAGCGGCCGGCACAGCGTATGCTACAGTTGACATTGACGGAACAACTGTCAGCTCAGCTACATCGGCTGACACTTCTGGAACGGTTGACGGGCAAAACATTGCCTTTAGTACGGGGAGCTTCACAACAACATCTTCTAGCTCTCCTTTGAATCAGGTGGCTGCCGGTAATCAAACAGTTGATGTTGCAAATTACGTGATGACCTCTTCTTATCAGCAATACACTGTGACAGAAATGAGGTTCTCTATGGGTTCAGACACAATTGCCCAAGCTGTTGTTTCAGCTTCGCTTAAAGATGCTTCAGGCACTGTGTTAAAAACAATTCCTTATGATACAGCAAATGACAGGTTCTACTTTACCGGTTTAAACATTGTGATTCCCGCTTCTACTTCAAAGACCGTAACAATTGCCTATACATTGTCACCCGGCATATCAGCTACAGCCAGTTCTTCAAATGTTGACGTAAAGCCAACCTTAACTCATGTTAAGAGGCAGGACCCGAACGGGACAGTAACCACTGACACCACCTTTACAACAGCTGCTGGAAACACCACGCTTGTTTACAAAGCCGTTCCAGTGCTTACGTTGAACGACTTAAATAACAGCACCTATATGTCTAACGGCGCAGAACAGAGCGTATATTCGTTCAAAGCCAAAGCTGACAAAGGCGATATTACAATGAAGCAGTTTAAGTTAGCTGTTTCATGGTCTGATGGAGGAACTGTGGCCCAATTAGGACTTGGCAACTTGAAGCTTGAGAAGAATGGATTAGATATCACAAGTTCTGTGTCAATTCTGAACGAAGACGGTCTTTCAGTCGAAGGATCATCTTCAGGAGTTTCCGAGAACGACAGCACAATTGTTGTTGCTTGGGATGGTAATACCGCTGATACAATTCTATCTGGCGGTGAAGTTACCTACACAATAAAAGGAACTCCGGAACAATTCAGAACCGGTACAGGCTCAGGCGATACGGCTGGAGTTGACTCGGTTTCTGTGGTATTCAGCAGAGACACAGCGGCCCAGACAGCTTCCCATACATATCTGAACGCTAATGCTTCACTTGGTATAATCGGCTTGCACGATTCAGCCGCAGCAGCAACTGGTGATGCCGAAGAGGCAACTATGATTTGGTCTGATATGTCAGCTGTTGGCCATGCTCCTGCGAACGGTACAGTTGGCACAAGTTCAGATAAAGACTGGACAAACAGCTATCTGTTAGAATCTATCTTAAATTCAGAGACTTGGTTGAGATAATTTCTTGAATAAAACCCTTGCTCTTCTTGTGAAAGAGCTGAAGGGATGAAAACAAAAAACCCCGAAAGGGGTTTTTTGTTTGCTGATTTCCACTGATGAGTTACGGCGATGTCCGACCTCGCAAAGCTTTGCGAGGTCGGACATCGATTTAAGCTTAATTCGTATTTTAATATTTTATCAGTGTTAATCAGCCAGCAATCAGCGGTAATCAATTACATAACGGCTCTTTCCGCTTTTTTTTGGCAGTCGCAGGAGGTTTTGTCTGGAATGTTTTTTATGATTTTCAATATCAAATTTTTTAATTTTTCGTTGTTGTTTTTAAAATTTGCCAGAACTTGTTCAATTGAGACCGGTTCAATTTTTGTTTTAGCGTATATTCCGGCGTCGTAATCAGTAACCAAAGAAATGTTTAAATAACACATGCCCATTTCCAGCGCCAAAATCACCTCGGGATATTGAGTCATATTTATAACATCGGCTCCTATTTTAGAAAAATAAGCGCTTTCCGCCGCAGTTGAAAACTTCGGACCTTCAACAACAACAGCGGTTCCTTTTGAATGCGTTTTTAGCCCCAATTTTTTTGCCTGCAAGACAGCGATTTTTCTTAAATCCTGGCAGTAGGGAAAAGCGCTTTCAATGTGGGCTACTTTGGGTCCGTCAAAAAAAGTGTCCTCTCTTTTTTTAGTTCTGTCAATGAATTGGTCGCAAATTACAAAGTCGCCCGGCTTAATGTTTTGTTTTAACGAGCCCACAGCCGAAGGGGCGATAATTTTTTCAACGCCGATTTGTTTCAAGGCAGAGATATTTGCCCTGTAATTTATTTTATGAGGCGGAATTTGATGATTTTTTCCATGCCTTGGCAAAAAAGCCACTGTTTTTCCAGATATCTTTCCTATGGTAATTTTATCTGAAGGTTTTCCGAACTCTGTTTCAATATCAATTTCCCTTGCCCCGCCCTTAAAAAATTCATAAAACCCGGAGCCGCCGATTATTCCGATTTCCGCTAATTTTTTTTGCGGTTTTCCGTTGGCTGGCGGATTGCTTACAGAATTATATTTTATTAAAGACTTTATTTTTTGTCCTTTGAGGATTTTTTTTCCATTTAGGTAGGAAAGCTCAATTAAAAAATCAATGCCGATTATTTTTCCACCAAGCTCTTTTACCAAGTCAACGGCGGCTTTCATTGTGCCGCCAGTGGCTAAAACATCGTCAATCAGCAAGACTTTTTCTCCGGGCAAAATAGAGTCTTGATGCATTTCAATGGTATTACTGCCGTATTCTAAAGCATATTTTTTAGAAACTGTTTTTGACGGAAGTTTTCCCTGTTTTCTTATAATGGCAATTCCTGTTTTTAATTTATAAGCCATAGCGGAAGCCAATAAAAAACCCCTTGCGTCTATGCCGACAATTTTGTCAATTCTTTGGTTTAAATAGGGTTTTGCCAGTTCGTCAATCGTTTTGGAAAAAAGTTTTTTATTTTCAAGCAGGGGGGTTATGTCTTTAAAGCTAATGCCTGATTTTGGCCAATCCTGTATTTCTCTTATTTGTTTTTTTATTAAATTTTTTATTTCCATTTTCATATATTTTTATTTTCCAATTTGTCTGTATCTTTCTATGTAATTTTCTGGCAAAGTGTATAAAAGACCTAATACGGCAGGCTCAAGTCCCGGGTCTATTTTTTTGGCAAGCACAGCTTCGTAGTACGATTTTTCGTATTCGCCCAATTCTTTGTAGACACCCGCCAAATTAAAGCGATAGGTGCCCTCTTTTGGATATTTTGCCGCGGCCTGCAAATAAAGCGATTTAACTATTAAATACTCTTGTCTGGCTTTTTCGTCTTCTCCCATTTGTTTGTAAACATAAGCCAAAGAAGAATGAAGGCTTGGGTCATTGGGGCTTAAACCCAGCAGTTGTTTTAAAAAATCCATTGCCTCTTTATTTTCCGGTTCTAATTCAAAAACTTTAATAGCTTCTTTTCCCGCTTTATCATATTCCTTGATTTTTTTGTATAAAAAAGCCAAAACAGCGTGCCAGCCGGCGTTTTTATCATTATTGTAAACAGTAGCCATGCGGTAGGCTTCAGCCGCGTCTTTATAGTTTTTTTGGCTTATATAGGCGACTCCAAGCTGAATATATGGCGGGGTAACAGCGCCTCCTTCTTGCGCCCTCTGAATATGTTTTTTGCCGTTTTCCTGGTCTCCTAAAAATATTTCCGCAATGCCCAAATACCAATAACATTGTCCATAACCGGAATCTATTTCAAGGCAATCTTCGGCTGTTTTTTTCATTTTTTGGTAATCTTTGGCCATAATATAATTTTTTTCCATTTCTATAAAAATTTCCTGGCGTTTCGGACTTAATTCCAAAGCTTTCTCAAGATAGCCCCTTGCTTCCAATAATAATTTTTTTTGCTTTTCAACATCTTCTTCTTTAGCCGCTAAAACATTTATAAACCCAGCTAAAACAAGCCATGTTCTGGTGTAATTGGGCTGGACAAGGGAGGCTGATTTTAGGGCTTCAGTTCCAGATAAAACATATTCAACTTCTTTTTCAGCTGTAGCGCACTGTTTAATAAAATCAGTATACTTTAATCCCGCGTAAGATGTTAGAATTCCGCCGCCTTGCCAGATATTTTTTGTCATATTTATCGCTTTATCGCATTTTTTGGCGGCAATTAAAATTTCAGCATAATTGATTTTTTCATTGAGATATAATGGTTTTATATTCCAAAACCAAATAAAACAGATTAAAATCAGCAGAAGGGGGATATAAGCAAACTTTTTTTTAAAAAAATTCGTTTTCGGCGTTTGAATAATTTTTTGTTCGCCCTGATTTGATATTAAATGAAAAGCATATCCGATAAAAAAGAAAGATATAAGATAGGTTGAAAAATCGTCAAAATTGAAGAAAAGCGCCGTAAGATACGCTATAAACATCGTTTGAAGCCCGTGAGCCAAGTAGGCGCGCTCGTCATCGCCCTGCCGCCTTTTAAATTTTTGCAGCTGCCAGAAAAGAGCGAGCCAGAATAAAAAATAAAGAATTAGCGATATTATGCCGGAGCTTACGGCAATGTCTAAAAATGCATTGTGCGGCCTATCCCACCATGTATCTTTAATGCCCGGAGTATTGGTATCATAGTATTTTTCAAAGCCGATATAGAAATTTTCAGGCCCCCAGCCCCAAATCGGTTTATCTTTTATTGCCTGAAAGGCGATTTTCCAGGCCGAGAAACGGGTTCCTGCCAGGTCTGTCATCACCCCCTTTATGGATAATCTGCCGGCCGTCATTTTAAATAAGTTGTTTTTTTCCGCGATTTGAGGAAAAATATTGAAAAGAACCGCGGCAATTATGACAAATAACACAAAAGAAGAGGCGACTATTTTGAGAAGTTTAAATTTTTTAGGGTAGAAAAAGATAAAGAAAAAAAATCCAATCAGTAATCCCAAATAAGTGGCCCTGGCTCCTGTTATTAAAATAGTACAACCAAATAGCAAAAATAGCGCGCCATATGCCCATTTTTTCTTTTTATCTTTTTCTTGTGTTAATAGAGTGAAAGATAGAAAAGTTAAAAAAAGCATATAGATTGCTAAAAAAGTGGCATTGCCTAAAAAAGACGGAGTGCCTCCCGACTCAAAAGAAATAAAAACATTTTTTAAGAGATTAAAATATTGAACAACAGCTAATAAAGAGATTAAAACTCCAAAGCCGAATAATATGTGAAATAATTTTTTCCAGTCATTTTTATCTATGAAAAGAGCTAAAAAAACAGCAAAAAGAAAGAAAAATAACAAATTTAAAATGCCGCCGGCCCTCTTCGGCGAGCCAAAAATACTAAACATCAAATCTTGCGAGAATAGAGTTGCTATAATTAAAGCAATTAAAAAAGCTAAAAGTATCAAGAAGGGCAAATAAACCCCGTTAGAAACGAAGTTTCTAACGGGGTAAACAGGATTTTTCCACTTTGGGATAGAAATAGTTATATCTTTTTTATAGAAAAATTTAAAAAATAAAAAAGAAATTAAGAGGGTTAGAGCAGTTCTAAATAAAATTGCCCGGCTCCAAACAGAGGGTTCAAAGGCCGGCGGCAGAATAATTATTGGTAAAAATAAGATAAAACAAATTCCCCAGAAAAATAAGCGATGAGATTTTTTTTGCGAAATAAAATTATTGTTTTCCATTGTAATTTATGATATAAAGATTTATTAAGAAATACAATAGTTCCTTGAATTACGAAATGATTTTTAGCTATTTATTAGGGAATTTTGCCTCTGGCGAAGGAAAAACTTTAAAATGTAGCTACGCTTACATTTTAAAGTTTTTACGCAGTCAGGGGTAAAATTAGCAATAAATAGCAAAAACTTATATTTTAAAATGGTCATTTCATAATTCAAGGAAGAGTTATAATAAATGGACATAATTATAGTTTGCCATACAGAATTCGGTTTTATAAGAAATAAAAGAATGATTTTTGATAAAAAAGCTTTTCAGGGAGTAAAAGACGGAGCGCCGAATTTAGTTAGATTAGCAAAAAAATACGGGGCAAAAATAACCTTTGTCGTTTGTCCGGAAGTTGTTGATTATTTTCCTAAAAACACAGGACAAGAAGTCGGTCTTCATATTCATCCGGGATGGGAAGAATTTGAGAGAGTTGGATTAAAATGGCATGTGGGCGACCAATATCTTAAGGAACATTGCAAACAGGCATCGGTTTCCAGCGCCTTGCAGGATTATTCTTATCCGGAACAACTTGATATGATAAAGACGGGGAAGGAACGGCTAAAAAGATCATTAGGAATTGAGCCCAAGGTTTTTGTTGCCGGCAGATGGTCTCTGAATAATGATACGGTAAAGATTCTCACAGAATTGGGTTTTACTCACGATTGTTCCGCCTATCCCGGTTTTAAATTATCTTATTTGGATTGGTCAAAGCTCCCTAGAATATGTATGCCCTATAAACCAAGTATAGACGATTATCAAAATAAAGGAGATATGCCTATTTTAATAGTTCCGGTTTCTCGGATGTTTTTGAGAGGAACAGCTGGTCCAGAAGACGCGCCAAAGTACGGTTTTTCCTGGCTAAAGGCCTGTTTCAAAGAATATCATGAACAAGGCGCGCCATTATTTCATATTGCCCTGCATTCTCCTGTTATGGCCGACCCTTACTATATTTCCCTAGCGGATAATTTTCTTTCTTTTATTTCCAAACATGATAATATTAATTTTAAATTTGTTTCAGAAATTAAAGAATATCCGCCTGCTAATTTTAAAACAAAATTATTGCCCTATGCATTCGCCTTTAACAAAGAAATCGCAAAGACAATTATTAGAAAATTTTTTGGAAAATCATAAAATAATATGACGGAAAAAAAACAATTTAAATCAATCTTTCTTTTAAAGCTTCCTATGTGTTCCCATCCGGACACTCCGAGCGAAGATAGCTTCAGAACTAAAAACCCGTTTAGACCAATTCCCACTTTGGCTTTGCCGGTATTGTGCGCTTTTGTGGATAAATATAAAACCTGCGATTATAAAATAAAAGCCGTAGATTTAAATTTAGAGGCTTATACCGAACCTGAAATTCCGGTAGACACATCTGTTTTTCCCAATTTGTTAGCTGAAGTTATTCAGAATAACGATTACGATGTTTTATCTCTGTCGGTGATGTATGTTTTTAATGAAAGGTGGGTTGACGATGCCGTGAAATTATCAAGAAAATTTCATCCTGAAGCAAAAATAATTATCGGCGGGGGATATTCTACCCTTTTTCCCGAGAGATGCCTGACAAAATATGATATTGATGACGCGATAATAGGAGAAGGGGAAACCACTTTTTTACATATTCTTAATAAATACAATAATCATCAAGACGCTGAATTTGATAAAAAATTTCCTTCCGGGTCATATGCGACAAAAAATGAAAAAGGAGAAATTAATATTGTCAAAGGAGGGTGTAATTTTATTAACTTAAGCGACTTGCCAATGCCGGCTTGGAATTATTTAAATATAGAGGAGTATTTCAAAAAGAGCGGGGACAGCGCGTTGCCGACAGAAGGAAGCAGGGGCTGTCCGTATCGTTGTTATTATTGCACAACTTTTCTTTTTTGGGGCGGACAGATTCGCTACAAGCCGGTTGAAAATTTGATAAAAGAGATATTAGAAATAAAAAAAAGATACAATGGTGTTAAAACTTTATATTTTACAGACGATAATCTTTCTTTCTCCAAAGACTGGATTAAGGATTTTTTGACCAGAATAATAAACATGAAGTTGCCCCTGGAGCTAAAGGTTTTAAATTTTTCAGTCAAGCATTTAGACGAAGAAATAGTAAGTTTATTAATTGAGGCGGGTATGAGCAAGTTTGCCATAGCCGTTGAGTCGGGTTCTCCCGAGATGCAAAAACGCATCAATAAATTTCTGAATTTTGATAAAGTAAGAGAGGTGGTAAAAATGATGAAATCTCACGGCGTTCATGTTAGCATTTGCTGGATGGTGGGATTTCCGAATGAAACGATGGCTCAAATTAACAGCACTTTTAGTTTCGCCCGCGAGTTAAAAGCTAATTGGAACCAATTTGCCACCGTTTTGCCTTATCCCGGAACACAGATGTTTGACGAGGCAAAGAGCGCTGATTTATTAGTTTTCCCCGAAGACAATTTAGATAAATTTGATAATCGGCGATGCGACTATTTAAAATCAGACCAATGGAATTACAATCAACTGCAGGCAATTATATATGATGCCAATATTGAGATGAATTTTCTTAATAATCCCTCTCTTGAAACCGCGGACGGGCGAGACGAACTTTTGAAATTTTTCAAAGATTTTTCACTGGCAATGCCGGAACACATCATTCTGCATTTAGTTATGGGGCACATTTATAAGCAAAAAAATTGTTATTCTGAATATGAAGAGCATTATAATATAGCCAAAAATCTTTTCAAAGACGAAGAGCTTTCCGAAACTTTTTCTAAGTATTTATCTTGGGATAATCCAATTATAAAAGATTTCAATCAGTTTCTTAAATCTTAATATGGCTATAAACATATATCTTGCCGACTTAGTATACAACACCGTTAAGACAGATTACGTCGTGCCTTTAAACATAGGGTATGTGGCATCATTTCTTAAAGAAAAATTCGGGTCGGAAGTTAATATTAAACTTTTTAAATATCCGGATGTTCTTGAAAAAGCTCTTCTTGAAAACCCTCCGGACATTTTAGCTTTGAGCCATTACAGTTGGAACGAGAGACTTGATTTTCTTTTTTTAGATATGGTCAAACGTTTAAATTCCAAAACATTAACAGCAATGGGCGGACCAAACATTAGGACAGAGCCAGCCGATATTGAAAAATTTCTCACTAATCATAAAAATCTTGATTATTGCATAATAAACGAAGGCGAGGAAACTTTTGCAAAAATTATAAGCGAAATTTTGGGAGGATGCGTCAAGCCGCATCCTTCAGGCTGCGCCGTTATTATTGACGGAGAGTTTTTTTATGCCCCAAAACCGCCTGACCAAAAAAGTATGGAAATAAACCAGCCGAGTCCATACCTTACGGGATGGCTAGACCAATTTTTGGCCGACCCTAATATGATTCCTCTTATAGAAACTAATAGAGGATGTCCCTTTCGGTGCGTTTATTGCGCCTGGGGGACGATGCTTTCAAAAATAAGAATAAGGCCGCTTGACCAGGTCTTAAAAGAAATTGAATACATAGCTGAGAAATCAGCAGGTCAGCCTGCTTGGATATTTTGCGACAGTAATTTCGGAATCTTGCCAAGAGACTTGGAAATTGCAAAAAAAGTGCGTGAAGTTATGGATAAAAAAGGATACCCCGCAGATGTAACTGTTTGGCAGTCAAAAAACACGGTTAGCCGAAACATAGAAATTTCAGAAATTTTAGGAGAAAATAATAAAGGATTAATTGCCATACAATCGGCGGACCCGAAAGTTCTTGATAATATTGGCAGGGGCGCCATAAAAATGAGCGGCATAACGGAACAGCTTAATTACTTCCACAAAAAAAATCTTGAGGTGCGAACAGATATTCTTATAGGATTGCCAGGCGAGAGCGCGAAGAGCCACTATAATACTCTCGCATCCGCTTTTGATATGGGGTTTGATTATATCAGCATGTTAAATATTACGCTCTTGCAAGGCACAAAATATGAAAGCGATGAATATCGCCAACAATATGGAGTCAAAACTAAATACAGGCCGATTTTCGGCGCTTATGGCAAATACGATAATAGGATAGTATTTGAGATAGAAGAGTCTGTAAGAGCCACAAAAGATATGTCAGAGGAAGAATTGAACAACTTTAAAATTCATCACTGGCTTATTCTTTTTAATTGGAATATGGGTATATTTAAACCAGTTTTTTTATTAGCTAAAAAACAAGGAATTAATCCGGAAATAATTATAGATGAGCTTTCTCGGACCAAAAATTCTATTTTGAGAAATTTTTTTGACCGTATAAAAAAAGAATCTATGGAAGAATGGTTTGAAACAAAAGAAGAAATGATTTTTTTCTACGAGCAACCAGAAAATTTTAACAATTTGGTTAATACTTTTATAAAATTAAATCTTTTTTATGTCGCATTAGCGTATCAAGATTTAAAAATTATTGAAGCTTTACAAAAAGAAATAGAAACCATTGCAACCGAAAAACTCAGATTGAAAAATATTTTTAACCAGGTTGTTATGAATAATATAATTGAACTTTCAGACCTTTTAATTTGTAAAGATTTTTTGGAAGACGAGAAAAAAATAATTAAAAAATATCCGGGCGAGATTATTTCAATTATAACTGGCGACCCCAAATTTGCCAACAAAGATGTCATTGAATTAGAAATTTATCGGCCTCAAGAATTTGTTTCTTTTTGCAGGCTTCATTTAAGCCCAGACGGAAAAAAAGACTTATCTTCAAAAAATATTGTCCAATTTTTAGAAACAGGCGGCGTGGATATGCTCAAAAATAAGATGAGAGTATTGACAGCTTTGTAAAAAAAGATAAAATAAATAAATAAATGGGAAACACCGGTGATTCCGCTTTAGCGGGAAAGTCCGGGGCTGTGCCGCAACTGTAAACCCAGTTAAATAATTTCACTTCGTGAAATTAGCGCAAAGCGCTATTTAACAGGGTAAAGCCAGAATACCATTAATTTTTAATAATTATAATTAACTTAACTTTCTTCGAGCAAAGAAAAGAGCGTCTAATTTTTAGATTAGGCAAACTTTCCCTCTCGAAAAGGGATTTTTTTTTATGAAAAAGAAAATTTTAATAGTTTTTTTAGCTGTGATTTCAGCCGGTTTGATTGGATTTAGCAATTTTTTTGAAATTAAGGCGGAAAACCAATCAGAAATTGATAAAGTTGTTAATTATATTAAATCTCAGCCTCAAACCGCTTGGAATACTATGGCCTTAGCCGGGGCGGGAGAAACTGAAGCCAGTTTAGATTATCTTAAATCTATTCCTTCCGGACAAGAATCCATTGCCACTTACGCCAAGTATATTTTGGCTTTAACGGCAGCCGGCAAAAGTCCTGTTAATTTTGGGAGTGAAAATTATGTAGAGAAACTTAAAAGTTTTTATCAAGATAGCCAATTCGGCGATAAAGATTTAATCAATGATGATATTTGGGCGATTTCGGCATTGGGTTCGGTTGGCCAAGGAAATTCAGTAATGGTTCAAGACGCTAAAAATTATATTTTGAACCATCAAAATTCAGACGGCGGATGGAGTTATAATATTTCTTCCTCTTCTGACACTAATGACACGGCGTCGGCCATTATGGCTTTGTTAGAGGCGGGAGTTTTCCCTTCTTCATCTGCTGTCCAGAACGCGATTAATTATTTGAAATCTCAGCAGAATGACGACGGAGGGTTTCCTTATTCTGCGGCGTCTCCTTCCGATTCCTGTTCCGACGCTTGGATAATTTCAGCTATTTATAAATTGGGTCAGGGGCCCATTAGTTCAAATTGGGTGAAAAACGGGAAAAATCCCCTTAATCATCTTATTTCCTTGCAAGACGCAGACGGAGGTTTTTGGTGGCAGTCTGAAGGGGACAACAAATCTTGCAGTTCATATGCTTTAATCGCTTTATCAAAAAAGTTTTACCCGGTTTCAACAGATTCTAATCTAAAATATTTAAGAATTGAAGGTAAAGACAGCACCATTTGCGACAGAAGAATAAGCGGAGCAACTGCTTTGGATTTGATAATTAATGGCTCTGAAACATGTAATTACGATTATTTAATCAGCGAATACCCTGGAATGGGTTTTTATTTGGCAAAAATAAACGGCCAGGACAGCTGGATGTATATGGTAAACAATATTTCTCCCACAATAGGAGCAGACAGTTATTATTTAGAATCCGGAGACGAAGTTTTGTGGTTTACCGGAGAGTGGCTGGAAAAAGGTTGGTTTCAAACCAAGATAGCGCTTACTAAAACCGAGGATTCAGCCGAAGTTCAGGTTAAATACTATAATCCTGAAATAAGTAGTTGGCAAAACTTAGAAAAAGAAGGGATAAAGGTGAAAATCGGACTTTCGGAATTAATAACAGATAATTTTGGCAAGGTTAAGGTTTCTTTAGACGGATTAGAGGGGGGCTTTCATCAGATATTTGTTGAAAACCAGATTATAAACGAAATAGGTTATATTAGAAGCAAAAAAGTAAATTTAACAGCAGGCGAAGCTCCTGCAAGCCATCAGGTAGGGTTAAAAGTGGAAATTGAAAAAATTAAGGTTTTACCAGGGGGAGACCAAGACGGAATTAGTTTTTCAGTGAGTCCGGATATGTTGGATTTTGGAAAATTGAAACCAGGAGGAAATTCTGCTCAAAATTTAACCATTAACAACAAAGATAGTGGAATTTATTTAGAAACAGAGGTTGGCGGGGCTAATATTTTTCGGGATAATTTAGATATAGAGGGGCAATCTTGGCGAATTTTCTCTGCTGAAATAGAGAAAAGTCAAAGTAAAATTTTGCCGGTTAAATTAAGCATACCCTTAAACTATAATGGAGATTTTGGTTTAATGCAGGGAGAGCTTACTTTTTGGGCAATCAAAAAATGAAAAAAAATCTGTTAATTTTAATATTAATAATAATTTCTTTTTTAACCGCTAATTCTGTTGAGGCGGTATCAATTAAAGTAAGCCCTTCGGAGATAAAAATTGAAACCAGCGCAAGTTTAACTAAAAAAGAAATAACAATAGAAAATCCGGGAGACAACGTGGCCTTACTTGAAGTTTATCTTGATAATTTTTCTGATTGGGTTAAAATAAAACCGGAAAGCTTTATTTTGGAAGCCAAAAAGTCTCAAAAAGCAATTTTAGAAATTGAAAGCAAAGAAACAGGAGTTTTCTTTACCACGATTTCAGTGGTGGCCAAACCCTTATCCGAAAGAGAATTTAAAGCCAATGCTGGCGTAAAAATCCCTATAGAGGTCAGAGTTTCGGAAAAAAAGTCTAATTTTTGGATGGCATCTGTCTTAGAAAATTTTAAGGGATTATTTAAAAATCAGCAAAGTTTAATTTATATTTTTGGCGTTATCTTAATTTTAATTCTTTTCGGTCTTTTAATAGGAAAAAATAAAAAAGCGAAACTTTAAAAATGAAAAAAAATATTTATATCATAGTTGGTTTGGGAATAATTATTATTGTTGGCAGTTGGCTGTTGTTTTCTAATAATTCATCGCAGCTCGGTGTTGAAGAAAGGGAAAATAGCAATGTTTTAAAAACGGCAAAATCAAAAGCAGTAGAAGCAGAAAAAAAAGCGAAGCTGACAATTAACGATGGAGAAAAAGAACCAAAAACCTTTGAAGTTGAATTTGTTGAAGGAGAGACCGCCTTTGATTTATTAAAAAATAAAACAGAAGAATTAAACATGGTTTTGAAAACCAAAACCTATGATATAGGAATTATGATCGAAGCAATCGGAGACAAAGAAAATGGACAAGGCGGAAAATATTGGCTATACTATATCAATGGGGAAACGCCTATGGTTTCCGCAGACAAGATGATTATAAAATCCGGAGACAAAATTGAATTCAAATTTGAAAAATCGCAATTTTAATATTAAAACTAATCAATAAATCTATGGAAATCTCAAAAAACGGAAAAATTTTAGAGTTTATTATCGCTTTATTTTTTATTCTAATAGGAGTTAGTTTGAGGATTATTCCCCACGCTCCTAATTTTACGCCCATAGCCGCTATTGCTCTATTTGGCGGAGTTTATTTTTCTAAAAAAATAGCTCTTTTTTTGCCAGTTTTGGCAATGTTGATTTCCGATGTATTTATTGGTTTTTATGACTTAAAAATAATGACTGCGGTTTATGGGAGTTTTATTTTATGTACAATTTTGGGTTTTTGGCTAAAAAAGCGCAAAAAATGGCAGACAGTTGCGGGAGCCGCAATTTTGTCTTCTGTTTTGTTTTTTCTTATTACTAATTTCGCGGTCTGGGCTTTTTCTCCCTGGTATGCCAAAACTTTTTCTGGAATAATTCAGTCTTATATTATGGCTTTGCCGTTTTTCAGAAATACATTATTGGGAGACTTATTTTATGTAGGCGCTTTTTTCGGCGCTTATGAAGCGGCGACGATTTTAATTAAAAAAAAGTTTAAAGCAAAAGCAAACAGCATCGTTCCTGTTCAAACTTAACCAAACTACTATTCAAATGATACTTTTTGACCTCTCTTGACATTAAGTTAAGGGGGGTTTATCATTAAATCATGGTAGAAGAAATTAAGCCAGGGAAAGTTTATACGCCAAAAGAGGCCCGCGACTTCTTAAAAGTTAGCGACAGCACAATGAAAAGAATGATAAAGAGCGGCATAATAGAAGCTTATAAAGTTTCCGGTCAATATAGGATTTGGGGCGATGAAATTTTGAAGCTTATTTCTCCAAAATTGGAGCTGAACGTTTTTAAAGTTTACAAAAAATTAAAAAATAAAACCAGAGAAGCCATTGAAAAGTGGTAATTTTTTATGAATGAACACGTATACCACATTCACGATCTTATAACCGTGCGCGTCAATCCAAAAATTCGTCCGTGGGTTTTGAAATCAATCAATCGGCAGTTGGGGTCTTTTAAAAGTTCTGAACAAGACCATTCTAACCCCTTGATGATATTGGTTAATCCTTTTGAGATGTTTTCTTTTCCTCAAGAAAACGAGATATTCCAAAATTCAGAAGGTGGCAGAGATTCGTGGTGCGCGAACCGCGACTCTCGCTTGGCAATAGAAAAAAAACCGACGGGATACGCCGTATACACCGATGCCATGTTTTCTTTTACCGGTCTTATTCAACAACTTTTTATTAGTAACGGCATTTCGTTCGCCCATGCGGCTGCCCTGCAAAACCCCGCGGGAGGCGTTACTATTTTAGCAGGTTGCGGAGGAGTTGGCAAAACAGCGCTCTCTGGTTTCCTCGTAAAAGAAAAAGGGTATAAACTGCTGGGCGACGACATGATAGCGCTCACAGAATCCGGCATGTGTTTGGCGTTTCATAAAGCATTCGTGCTTAAGGAATATCATAGTTCGGTTTATCCCGAGTTATTCGCTTCTCGCAAACACATGAGTTTGAAAAAACGCGTCACTCGTTCCATTATATGGAACCTCTACGCTAACGTTCCATTCCGGGGGATTATTGATAAATTTCTCAAGAGTAAGGGAGTTTACAATAGAATTGCCTTTATTCCTTTTATCCGCCGAGACTATGTAGATATTGTGCCCGCTGAACAAATATTTGATGCAAAATGTTTGGGAACAAAAGGATCTGTCACAAAAACAATATTGCTTCTTAGATGTCATGTTCCTGATTTCTCAATAGAGGAACAAAACGGGACATGGATGGCCCGTCGCATTTTTGCTGTTCTCTACCAAGAGCTTGAAAACGACCTTAAGCGACTTTTTGAAATGGGGTCTTTGGGTTTAGAAGACCTCGGAGCTGATTTTTGGCGCGCTCGCGTTATTTTGGAGAAGGCAGTGTCTGGCGCGCCTTGTCGCGTACTGCGTATTCCCCATAAGGCGACACCAGAAGAGCTGGCTCGCGCCTTTGAGCGACTGGGTTGTATAAGCTAAGCTAAAATTTCATGCAAGAAGAATTAAAAAATAAAAAAATATTGGTAACCGGCGGAGCTGGTTCGGTTGGCAAAGCGCTGATTAAAGAAATGTTGAAGCATGATGTAAATGTTATCCGTGTTTTTGATTTATCGGAAAATGAGATATATAAATTAAAGAATAGTTTTATCGGAGAAGAAAGGTTGCGTTATTTAATTGGCGACGTGAGAGATTTTGACAGATTAAAACTTGCAATGGAGGGAATTGATATCGTTGTTCATTTAGCGGCAATGAAGCATGTATATGCTTGTGAATATAATCCTTTTGAAGCAGTAAAAACAAACATAAAGGGTTTACAGAACGTTATAGATTGCGCCAGAAATGAAAATGTTGAAAAAGTAATTTTTTCCAGCACCGACAAAGCGGCTCAGCCATTAAGCGTAATGGGCATGACTAAGCTTTTGGGAGAAAAACTTATTTCTTCGGCGAATTATTATAAAGGAGATAAAAAAACACTGTTTGCTTCTGTGCGTTTTGGAAATGTGATAGGGTCCAATGGTTCGGTTATCCCTCGTTTTAAAAAACAGATTGAGGACGGAGTTCCCATTACAATTACCAACAAAGAGATGACCCGTTTTGTGATTACAATGCAAGAAGCGGTAAGTTTAATTTTTAAAGCCATTGAGCTTGTAAAAGGAGGAGAAACTTTTGTTTGGAAAATGAAAACATTGAAAGTTGTTGATTTGGCAGAGGCAATGACAAATAGATATGCCAATGGCAAAAAAACAGAGACAATTATTACAGAAAAAGGCGAGGGCGAAAAAATACATGAACACATAATGTCAGAAGAAGAGCTTTCCCGGTCGGTAGAATCAGATGATATGTATGTTATTTTTCCAATGCTTGATTATTCGCGAGTTAGAGTAAAATATCAGGACATGAAATCTATTGAGAATCCCGTTGTTTCTTCAAATAAGGGTAAATTTATATCGCAAGAAGCAATAAATAAATTATTAGAAACAGAAGTAGATTTATGTTGAATATTTTATTAATAGACCCGCCATTTCCAGAAAGACCCTGGGATATAAACTGGTTGACGCAGTTTCCTCCCAAGGGGCTTATGTATTTAGCGGCCTATCTGCGCAAAGCAGGAGTAAAAGTTGATGTTTTGGACACAAAACAGATGCAGTATGAAAAACCATCTCTTCTCTCTCGCTCAATAAACGAGATACAACAGGTTGTAAAATATTATATTAACGACTCTAAACCGCACATTGTTGGAATAACATCAACAACAATATCGTATATTCCCGCAACGAAAATAGCCAAAGCGGTAAAAGAGGCAGAGCCGAAAACAATAGTGGTAATTGGGGGCGTGCATGTTACATTTATGGCTCACGAAACCTTAAATGAGTGTCCATGGGTAGACGTTGTTGTCAGAGGAGAGGGAGAGCGTCCTTTATTTGAGCTTTCACAAGGCAAACCTTTTTCTCAAATACAAGGCATCAGTTTTAGAGAAAACGGCCAAATTATTGATAATCCGATGGGCCCATTGTTAAATCCCGAAGAAATACCTATACCGGCATATGATATGCTTGATATGAAAAAATATGCCTATGTTGTTTTAATGTGTACGCGAGGGTGCCCTCATAATTGCGCTTTTTGCGAATTGCCGTCAGTGCACGGAAGAGGAATTCGCTGTCGTCCCGCGAATACAATATCGCAAGAGCTAGAGCTTGCTCTTTCGTTAAATCCAAAACTTGAGATAAGATATGAGGACGAATTTATGGGCTTATTTCCGGACCGCACAAAACAAGTTTTAGAATTAATAAAAAGTAAGAATGTTGGACAATTTCGGGCAGCAACAAGGCCAGACGGCATTACTGACGAAATTCTTGTAAAATTGAAAGAAGCGGGATGTACCAATCTTTATATAGGAATGGAGTCGGGTTCGGACGAAGTTCTGAAAGTTAACAAGAGGGCTATTACCGTGTCTAAGATATTAGAAATCGCCGAAATGTTTCAGAGAAACGAAATGCTGTTTCACGCCGGATTTATTTTGGGGCTTCCAGGAGAAACAAAACAAACCCTTGAGCAGACGCTTGATATTGCTTTAAAATGTTGCGACGCCACTTTTACCACAGTAAAAAAGAATTTTAAAAAACTTCTTGAAATGATGTCGTTTAAATTAATTGTGGAAAATTCAAGAGCAGAGTTTAATTTGTTAGCTCCAAATCCGGGAACAGAGATATTCAGGAATCCAGAAAAATTTAGATATAGGATATTTCATAAGGACTGGGAGCTTTATGATTGCAATACCAGCGTTGGCGAGCCCTATGATATTACAGCTCCAGAAATTGAGGAATTTAAAAAGAAAGCTTTTAAAGCCGTTCAAGATAAAATGCAAAAATATAATTTACCTGTAAATTGGTGGGATTATGGATATAAAGGTTAAAAATATTTTAATAACAGGAGGAGCGGGTTTTATGGGCCGTTGGACTGCGAAAAATCTGCTCAATAAAGGACATAAAATTTGGATTTTAGACAACCTTTCAAACGGCTCTGAAAAAAACATCGAAGAATTTAGAGATAAATTAGAGGATTTTATAATAGGAGATATAAAAGATAAAGAATTAGTTTCAGAACTTTTTAAAAATAATTTTGATATATGCATTCATTTTGCCGCGGCAATAGACGTGCAGGAGAGCATTGATAATCCGGAAAAAAGCTTTAATGACAATTGTTTGGGCACCTTTAACATTCTTGAACAATGCAGAAAACATAATGTAAAAATGGTTTTTGCAAGCTCCGCTTTAGTTTATAAAACAGCCGAACCGGGCCGTAAAATAACGGAAGAGCATGCTCTTTACGCTTCATGTCCGTATACAGCCAGTAAAATTAACGGCGAAAACCTTGTAATGTCATATTCTAAAACATATAATTTACCGGTTGTTATTCTAAGGCCGTTTAGCATTTACGGTCCTTATCAAAGGAGCGATTCCGAGGGAGGAGTAATGAGCATATTTATTAATAAGAAGCTCAAAGGAGAGCCGTTAGAGATTTTTGGAGACGGGGAACAAGGAAGAGACTTTTTCTATATAGAAGATTGCGCTGAATTTATTGCCAGAGCCTGTTTCAGCGATAAAGCGATTGGACAGATTTTTAATGCCGGTTCTGGGATAGAGGTGAAAATAAAGGATTTAGCAGAAAAGATAGCCGACGATAAAATAGAAATAAAGTTTATTAAGCACCATCATCCTCATGCCGAAGTAATGAATATGCGCGCCGATTCAAGCAAAGCAGAAGATGTTTTAAATTGGAAACCAACAATAAATTTGGAACAGGGAATATTAAAAACAACGCAATGGCTAAAATTCCAATAATTTCATATGGCCGCCAATGGGTGGACGAAGAGGATATAAAAGAAGTTGTGAAAGCTTTAAGAAGCGATTGGCTGACCCAGGGTCCAAAGGTTGAAGAGTTTGAAAAGGCAATTGCTAAATACTGCGGAGCAAAATACGCAGTGGCAGTTTCATCGGGAACAGCCGCCCTCCATTCGGCATACAGCGTGGCTGGCATTAATGCGAGAGACGAAATAATAACTACTCCTTTAACTTTTGCCGCCACCGCCAACATGATGGTGGTTTTAGGGGCTAGGCCGATTTTTTCCGATGTTAAAGAAGATACTTTGAACATTGACCCGGAAAAAATTGAGAAAAAAATAACAAAAAGAACAAAAGCAATAGTTTTAGTTGATTTTGCCGGCCATCCCTGCGATTATGACAAAATTTTAAAAATCGCCAAGAAATATAAATTGTTAGTTATAGAAGACGCCTGCCACGCTTTAGGGGCAGAATACAAAGGAAAGAAAATTGGAAGTTTGGCCGATATAACAATTTTAAGTTTTCATCCGGTAAAACATATTACAACAGGAGAAGGAGGAATGATACTGACAAACAATAAAGATTTTTACGAAAAATTGAAAACATTCAGGCATCACGGAATAATAAAAAAGCCGGAAAACGGCAAATGGTATTATGAAATAAAAGACATCGGTTATAATTATCGCCTTACTGATTTTCAATGCGCCTTGGGCTTAAGCCAGTTAAAAAAAATAGATAAATTTTTAAAAAAAAGAAGAGAAATTGCGGTTAAATATAATAAAGCGTTCCAAAATATCAAAGAAATTATATTGCCGACAGAAAAAGATTACGTAAAATCAGCATGGCACATATATCCTATTCAAGTTCAAGAGCATTCCAGGAGGAATATATTTGATGCTTTGCAGGAGCAAGGAATCGGCGCGCAGGTTCATTATATGCCTTTGCACCTTCATCCATTTTATAAAAAGGAATTTGGGTACAAAAAAGGTGATTTCCCAAAAGCTGAAAAATATTATGAAAGAGCAATCACTTTGTCTCTTTTTCCCAAGATGGCTAATAAAGATATTCAATATGTTATTAATTCAATTAAAAAAATAATATGAGAACAGAAAAAGAAAAAAATTATTCTGAAGAATTAAACCGGCACTTAATCAATCTAATTGCCCAAGAAAATAAACCAGCCATAGAGCTTGTTGATGATTTTCCCAAATATGCTTCACGGCAGGCGATTTCCCGTTTTTTAGCCCAACACGAACTGTTTAAGATGATTTTAGACAATAAGGGCTCTATTGTGGAATGCGGAGTTTTCAGGGGGTCCGGATTGATGGCTTGGGCTAAACTATCGGCAATATATGAACCGACAAATTATCATAGAGAAATTATCGGGTTTGACACTTTTTCCGGTTTTCCCGACGTTGATATTAAAGACATGGCGGAAAATAAAAATGTTGACGCAAAAACAGGCGGCATATTCGCCGATTCCTATGACGAACTTAAAAAAGCAATAGATTTATATGATTCAAACCGATTTCTTTCCCATATCAGTAAAATTAAATTAGTTAAAGGGGATTTTTTGAAAACCGGACCGGAATTTCTTGAAAAAAATCAGCATCTTGTAATATCTTTATTATATTTGGACTTCGATATTTACAAGCCCACTAAAGAGGCTTTAAAAATGTTTTTACCAAGAATGGCGGCCGGATCAATTTTAGTTTTTGATGAAATAAATAATCCCAAATGGCCGGGGGAAACAGTCGCCTTAATGGAAGAATTAGATTTAAAAAAACATACGATTAAAAATTTTTATTACGAACCGGATATATCATATATTGTTTTATGAAAATGATAAATAACATCGGCGTCGGTTTAGATATGGAAAATATTGATAGATTTGCCAAATTAGACCCGGAAAAAAACAGAAGTTTTTTTGATAGAATTTATACCCGGAAAGAAAAAAAATATTCTCTGTCTAAGCCGAATCCTTCTTCTCATTTCGCCGCAAGGTTTGTCGCTAAAGAGGCGGTAAAAAAGACAATTAGAGACAATATCGCTTTTAACGAGATAGAAATAACAAACGATAAAAACGGCGCGCCTAAGGTTAAATTTTTAAACAAGATAATGGAAAAGAAATATAAATCAATAATTAGCATTTCGCATACCAAATCAATCGTCCAGGCGGTATGCATTACTTTCAAAAAGTAAAAAGTTGGTAAAAAATGAACGCTAAAAAATGCATAGTATTAGATCTTGATAACACTCTTTGGGGCGGTATTGTGGGAGAGGACGGCTTTAACGGCATAAAACTCTCCCTTGCCGGACCGGGAGCGGGTTTTGTTGCTTTTCAGCAAGCTCTTTTAGATTTACATAATAAGGGAGTAATTTTAGCCATTAACAGCCGTAATAATTACGAGGATGCCATAAGAGTCATTAGAACTCACCCAAATATGATTTTGAGAGAAAATAATTTTGCAGCTGCGCGAATTAATTGGAATGACAAGGCCAGCAATTTAAAAGAATTGGCAAAAGAAATAAATATCGGCCTTGATTCAATGGTATTTTTAGATGATGACCCGGTAAATAGAGCGCTGGTCAAAGCAATTTTGTCGGAAGTTGAAACTCCAGAAATGCCATCTAATCCTTCAGATTATACAAAGTTTTTAATTGGCCTTCCATATTTTGATTTAGCCGCCCTGACAGATGAAGACAAAATGAGGGGGAATTTTTATACAACTGAAAGATTGCGTCGCGAATCTGAGAAATCTTTTAACAACCAGAAAGAGTTTTTAAAAAGTTTGGGGTTGGAATTGCAGATATTTATAGACGATCCGTCTCAATTGGCGCGCTTAGCCCAGCTTACCGGCAAGACCAATCAATTCAATTTTAACAAATATGAGTTGTCAGAAAAAGACATCGCAGATTTTATGAATAACAAAGACTATCGAATATTTTACGGCAGATTAACGGATTGTTTTGGCGATTACGGAATAATTAGCTTTGCTGTTGTAAAAGAGGGCGCTGAGTTATGGCATGTTGATCAATTTTTAATGAGCTGCAGAGTTATCGGGCGAGGCGTTGAAGAAGCATTTTTGGCAGCTATCGCAAAAATCGCCAAAGATAACCAGGCTGAAAATTTATCAATAACATTTGTCCAAACTGAAAAGAACAAACCAGCCCAAGACTTTTTGGAAAAATACTTTAAAGAGAATCCGGTGCCAATTGATGATATTATTGATTCGCCATATTGGGTGGCCACAAACTTATTATCAAATGAAAATGGAAAAATTTAATAAAATAATTTTTGATATTTTTAAATTAACGCCGGACAAAATTAAAGATTCCCTGACGGTAGAAGGAATTCCCAATTGGGATTCTATGAATTATTTATTGCTTATTGCTGAATTGGAAAAGCAGTTTAAAGTATCTTTTAACATGAATGAAGTGTTGAAGGTCAAATCTTTAGGCGATATTAAAAATACGCTTCGTTCAAAAGGCATAGAATTATGAAGAAAGAAAAAATCATATTTAAATGCGGACAAAAAGGATTTGTTTTTCAAGATATAGTCAAAACTATCAAGAAATCCGGAATTAAAAAAGGAGATGTGGCGATGGTCCACGCCGACCTGTCAAAATTCGGTAAATTAGGCGATATCGTCGACAAGACCGAATTCGCTAATGTTTTTATAGAAGCATTTTTGAAAACTATAGGAAAAGGAGGAACTTTGATTGTCCCCACATTTACATACTCTTTTTGCAATAATGAAATTTATGACCCAGATAACACGCCGTCAACAGTGGGATTATTCACTGAAGAATTGCGTAAAAGAAAGGACGCTTATAGAAGCATTCATCCGATATTTTCAGTTGCCGCCATTGGAAAAAGAGCCGAAGAATTAACTAGCAATCTTAGCAAAAACAGTTTTGGAAAAGGTTCAATATATGATAAACTTGCGAATATTAGAGATAGTAAATATATTATATTCGGGGTTGATTATTTCGTCTGCACACAGATTCATTATATCGAGGAAAAGATAGGAGTTTCTTATAGATACACCAAGAAATTTAAGGGAAAGATTAAAATTAAAAATAAAGTATATAATGATGAATATGAATATTATGTTAGACCATTAGACGAAAGCGCAATTCCTGATTTTAGTAAAATTGAAAAAAACCTTTTAGACAGCGGTTTGCTTAAAAAATTGCCCCTTGGTTGCGCTAAAATAAGCGTTGCTATAATAGGCGACATTTGTCGAGAAGGTATAAAAATGTTTAAAAATGATCCAACTTGTTTTATTAAAACGAATACAAAAATATGATGAAATTAATTAATGATTTGTGGCTTAAAAGAAGGGATATTGTCTCTGACGGATTTGACGAATCATTGGAATATATTTCAAAAATAATTCCTTTAAAAATTCATAAAATTCCCACGGGAACAAAATGCTGGACATGGATTGTTCCGGAAAAATGGACTGTAAGCAGCGCTTTTATTGAAGATTTAGACGGTAAAAGGATGCTGAATTTAAAAGACCACCCCCTGCATATTGTTTCTTATTCTTTGCCAATTGATAAAATTGTAAGCAAGGAGGAGCTATTTCAGCATTTACACACAAATCCAGAAAGACCAGACGCTGTTCCTTTCGAGTTTAAATATTATCAAAAAGATTGGGGGTTTTGCATTCAAGATAATAAATTAAAAGAATTTACAAAAGACAAATACAAAGTTTTTATTGATTCTAAATTTGAAAAAGGAAATTTGAAAGTCGGAGATTATACAATAAAAGGAAAAACAGATAAAATAATTATTTTGGCCGCTCACCTTTGCCATCCAGGGCAGGCGAATGATGATTTGGCCGGAGTTTCAGTCTTAGTTGCTCTTGCCAAAGCAATGAGCAAGAAGAATAATTACTACACATATAAATTTTTATTTGTCCCGGAAACCATAGGGTCAATAGCTTATTTGAGCCAAAATGAAGATTTAATTTCAAAAATTGAATGCGGAATTTTTCTTGAAATGCTTGGAAGCGATGATATTTACGCCCTGCAGCTGACAAAACAGGGCGACGCGCGCATAGACAGAATCGCCAGATATGTGATGAAAAGAGAACTTAAAAAATTCACAGAGGGAGCTTTTAGGACAGTTGTGGCAAATGATGAAATTGCTTTTAACGGCCCGGGCGTTAATATTCCAATGATTTCAATCAGCAAATACCCTTACCCCGAATATCATACGTCAGACGATAATCCCGCCATTATTTCAGAACAAAGATTGGAAAAATCAAGGGATTTGATTTTAGAAATATTAAACATTATTGACAGGGATTTTGCGCCTAAGAGAAATTTCAAAGGGCCGATATTTTTATCGGGCTACGGCTTTTGGGTGGATTGGAGAGAAAATTTAGAATTAAACCAGAATATTGAAAAAATTATGCTGAATCTTGAGGGAGATAAAACTGTATTTGACATAGCGGAAGAATTGGATATGAAGTTTAACGATGTTTTAGATTTTGTAAATAAATTAAAAGAAATTAAACTTGTTAAAAATGAAAAATAATTTAAACGTTGCAATGAAAACCAAATGGGAAGATTTGCATTCAGAAGAAAGATTCCAGCCCAAATATCCAAACGACCATGTGGTCAGGTTTGTATTTAGTCAATTCCCCAAAGATTTAAAAGAAAGGAGCCGGTTCAAAATATTGGATTTAGGATGCGGGGCAGGCGTTCATACTGTTTTTTTGGCTAAAGAAGGATTTCAAACTTATGCTACAGACATTTCAGGAACAGGTTTAAATGTTACAAAAAAACGGCTTCAAGAAAAAAAATTAACGGCTACGCTCAAAAATACCAGCATGGAGAATCAGCCGTTTAAAGATAATTTTTTTGACGGAGTAATTTCTTACGGCGTTTTTTATTATAATGATAGCGAGGGCTATCAAAAATCAGTAGATGAAGTTTATAGGATTTTAAAGAAGGGAAGAAAGGCGTTTATTTTTACCAGAAGCGCCGATGATTATAGATTTGGCAAGGGAAAAGAAATAGAAAAAAACACATTTGTCTTAAATATTTCAGAAACAAACGAAAAAGATATGATTATGCGCTTTTTGAATAAAGGAGATATAAATAAAGTTTTTAGCAAGTTTGAAGAGATTGTCATTGAAAAAACAGAAACTACTTTTGATAATTTAAAAAATAAAAATTCCGACTGGATTATTATGGTTAAAAAATAAAAAAATTACAATTTTTATGCAAAAAATTAAGATTTCCAACAAATGGATAGGCGAAGGAGAACCAGTTTTTATTATTGCTGAAATGTCAGCCAACCATAATCAAAATTTGGAAAGAGCAAAAGAAATAATCAAAGCTGCCGCAGAAGCAGGAGCAGATGCCATAAAACTGCAGACTTATACGCCAGACACCCTTACCATTGATTGCAAAGAAGACAGTTTTGTTGTCAAAGATGCCAATCCTGATTGGGATGGAAAAACGCTGTACGACCTTTACAAAACAGCATATATGTCATGGGAATGGTATCCTGAACTTAAAAAAAAAGCAGATGATTGCGGAATTATTATTTTTTCTACTGCTTACGACGCAACCGCAGTTGATTTCTTGGAAAAAATGGATGTCCCGGCTTATAAAATATCTTCTTTTGAAACAAATGATATTGAGTTTCTTGTGAAAATAGCTAAAACAGGAAAGCCGGTTATAATATCAAAAGGAATGGCAAACTTAGAAGAAATAGAGCTTGCTATTTCCACATTGCGGGAAAACGGAACCAAGGATATCGCGCTCTTACATTGCGTAAGCAGTTATCCTGCAAAGCCAGAAGATATGAATTTAGCTACAATACCCGACATAAAAGAAAGATTTAATATTGTTTCAGGGTTGTCAGACCACAGCCTTGGCATTACCATGTCTGCGGAATCTGTCGCTTTTGGAGTCTGCATAATTGAAAAGCATTTTACTTTGAAAAGGTCTGATGGGGGACCGGATTCTTCTTTTTCCATAGAGCCAGAAGAGCTAAGGCAGCTGGTCAAATCAGTCAGAGAAGCGGAAAAAGCTATTGGCAAAGTCCAATACGGTGTATTAAAAAGTGAGTTAGCCAATATGGCAGGGAAGAGGTCTTTGTTTGCGGTATGCGACATAAAGGCAGGAGAAGAATTCAGCAGAGAAAATATCGGGTCTATTCGCCCCGGGTATGGTCTTGCTCCCAAATTTCTGCCTGAAATTTTAGGGCGAAAAGCTTCGGCAGATATAACGCGCGGCACTCCTCTTGATTGGAGTTTAGTCGCTAAAAGTTAGGTAGCAATGCTATCTGACTTTTTTTATGGCATTAATTATACAACTATAATAGAAGCATTAAAATGAAAATTCCATTAAACAGGCCCACTATAACCAAAAAAGACGCTAAAAGTTTTAAAAAACTGGCTGTTTTGGATATTTTTTCAGACGAGGCTATTAAAAAGTTTGAAAATAAGTTTGCAGGATATATTGGAAGAAAATACGCCATATCAACAAATTCTGGAACATCTGCTTTGCATTTGGCTTTACTGGCTTTGGATATTAAAGAAAAAGATGAAGTTATTTGTCCCTCATATACCTGCGTTGCTCTGTTAAATGCCATTTCTTATGTAAAAGCAGAAGTAAAGCTGGTTGATTGCAATTTTAATGTTGAAAAAAGCGATTTTAATATTTCTTTTTTAGATTTGAAAAAGAAAATCAGTTTAAAAACTAAAGTAATAATTGTTCCCCATATGTTTGGTTTTCCAGCTGAAATAGAAAAAATTATAAAATTTGGAATTCCTGTAATAGAAGATGCAACTCAATCTTTAGGGGGTGAGTATCTTAGCAAAAAATTGGGCAGTTATGGAGCAATATCAATTTTTTCTGTGCACTCTTCAAAAATGATGACTACTGGTAGCGGAGGGGTGTTTTTGACTGATTCAAAAGATTTATTTGAAAAAGCAAAATTTTTGGGCGATTACGAAAGCACAATAGTAGCTCAGCGTCTTAAAAAACCCGACAGCTATAATGTGCAATATAATTATAAAATTAGCGATTTAAACGCTTATTTGGGAACAAGCCAGCTTGACCAGCTAAATCAATTTGTTAAAAAAAGAAAAAATATAGCTAAAGCTTATGGCCGTTCGTTAAAAAGTGTAGCAAAGATTCCATTTTTGTCTAAAGAAAATATTTTTTGGCGTTATATGATTGAGATAAATAAAAATCCCATAGAAGTTATAAAAGAAGCGACAAAGTATGGCATAGAAATAGGCAGAGGGGTTTATCCGCCGCTGCATCAATATTTAAAAATGAGAGATGACTTATTCAAAAATACAAAAAAAGCCACATCTTCTTTGATAGCCCTTCCTATATATCCGTCAATGACCGCAAAAGAAATTAATTATTTGATGAAAATTCTTATCAAAATTTTATAATCTATGAATATAGGAATTATTATACAAGCAAGAATGGAATCAAAAAGATTACCAGGAAAAATGAATAAAAAGATATTGAATAAGCATTTATTAGAGTGGGTTATTTTAAGGTCAAAAAAAGCTAAGCTGGCAAAAAAGATAGTGGTGGCAATTCCAGACACTAAAAAAAGTTCTGTTCTTTTGCCGTTAATTAAAAGGGGCAAAGTTAATTTTTATCAGGGAAGCCTTAATAACGTTCTTTCAAGATTTTTAGAAGCAGCAGAAAAATTCAAAATTGACCCGGCTATCAGAATTACCGGAGATTGCCCGCTTATTGACCCTGTTTTAATTGACCAAAGCATTAAAGAATATAAAAGCATAAAAAACAAACCAGATTATTTTTTTATTAAAGGATACCCGTTTGGTTTGGGAGATATTGAAATTATAAGTTTTGGCGCGTTTAAAAAAATTCTTAAAATTACAAAAAATCCCTATCATCTTGAACATATAGTATCATTTATTTGCGAAAATCCCGATTTGTTTAAAATAAAAGTTGAAACAGCTCCGCCCAAATTTTTTCGCAAGGACTTAAGGGTTTGCGTAGACGAACCCCAGGATTTAGTTCTGGTTGAAAATATAATTAAGCATTTTGAGCCGAAAGAAGATTTTGGCGCGGAAGAAATATTAAAATATCTTGATGAAAATCCAAAAATAGCAGCCATAAATAAGAGTATAAGGCACAGTTATATGATACCGAAGGACGCTTTGGTCAGAAAGAAATTAGAGAAAAAGATTTTATGGCAGACAAAAAAAATAATTAAACAAAAAAGCCCTAAGCCAAAAAATGACTGGGACCTAATAATTGTTCTTTCGGGCGGCGAAGAAAATATCCAAGATATTTCAAACAACAAGAGAAACGAAGATAAAGACAGGCTTGAGACCGCTTTTAAAATAGCAAAACAAGTTTCAGCGGGAAGATTAAAAATGAACGATAAGGATATAAAAGCAAAGGATATTTTGATAAAGGGTCCGATTGTTTACTATAACGCTTCAAACGAACAAAATGACAATCTGAGAAAATTGATTAAAAAAGAATTTTTGCGGAATTACGGTTTTCCAAAAGAAAAAATAATTGTTTCAAAAAACCTTAATATAAACAATACGAAAGACCAGTTTTCAAAAATGCCATCATCATTTTTGAGAGGAAAAAGAAAAATAGTGATAGTAACGAGCGCTTATCATATTTTGAGAGTTAAAAAATACGTTAAAAGGCACCAGAAAAAGTTTAGTCCCGAAAAAACAATTTTATATCCGGCCGAACCTAAAATTTTTGAATTGGAAAAATCTAAAAAAGAAGCGGAAAAAATATTTAAATATTTTTAAATGAAAACTATCAAAAAAATATTATTTTTAAATCCACCAGATCCGGTTTTGGTTGGAGAATTAAAAAATCAAACGTATTCCTATTTTGAGCCACCCATAGGGCTGCTATATGTTTATTCATATTTAAAAGATACAAAAAAATATGATACATATTTTGTTGATTTAAATATTGAAATGAAATTTATTAGTAAAAAAGATTTAAAGCAAACCATAGAAGAGTTAATAACTTCGTATAAGCCGGATTTAGTCGCCATTTCTGCTTTATATTATACCAGCAGGGATATTTTCCATGATATTGCTAAAAAAATTAAGGAAGTTGACGCCAATATTAAAGTTGTTTTAGGCGGACATTATCCAACGCATATAACAAAGATTGCTTTAGCGGATAAAAACATTGACTATGCTGTTGTGTCTGAGGGCGAATTGGGTCTTGCAGACTTGATTGACGCCTTAAATGGTTTTTCTAATTTAGAAAATGTTGAGGGCATAGCGTTTGTTAAAGACGGAGAAATAATAAAAAATGATAGAAAAACTTTTTGGCAGGGATTTAAGACGTCAAAAAGATTGCCATGGGAAGACATTAAAATGGAATATTATTATAAAGAAGGTAAAAATTTTTTATACAGAATATTTAAAAAAGGCGAAATAAAGTTAGGGGCTATGACTGCTACAAGGGGCTGTCCAAATCGATGTACGTTTTGTTCTTCGTCTAAATTTTTTAAGCATATTTGGAGATGTAGGGAAGTCGGTTTAATAATAGAGGAAATAAGATTTTTAAAAAAAAATTACGGCATAAACACCATTGTTTTTAATGACGAAAATATGTCTGTAAATAAAGAATGGTTTTTAGAATTATTACGCGAGATTAAAAAACTGAATATTAAATGGATTGTAGGCGGAGGATTGTCAGTAAGGACAATTAACGATGAAGAAGTAATTAAAAATATGTATGAAGCCGGCATCGCCGCGTTTAATATCGCCATTGAGTCTGGCAACGCCGAAACATTAAAGAAAGTTAAAAAACCTCTTTTTCTTAATGAAGTGGATAATTTAGTTAAATTAATTAGAAAACACGGCGATGCTTTTATCGTTGGTTTTTTTATCGTGGGATTTCCTTTTGAAACAAAAAAAGATTTTATAGAGACGCTTGAATTTGGGGGGGAATTAGACCTTGATTGGAGGGCATATTATTGTTTTCAGCCGTTTCCGGGAACAGAGTTATATGATTATTGCATTGATAATAAGTTAACGGCCGAATACGGGGCAGAAGATTGTAAAGATTATGAATTCCATAGCGCGGCGGAAATTAAATATATTGATTACACAAAAGAGGAATTAAACGAATGGAATTATCTGTATAACATTAAATATAATTTTTTGGAAAATAGAAACTTGTTATTGGGAACAAAAAAAGCGCTAGACCAAGCCGAAAGAGATTTTAATTATGTTCTTGAAATAGTCCCTAAGCATTTTTTCGCCTTTTTCTGTTTGGCGGAAATTATGAGGAAAAGAAACGACACTGAAAAAAGAAAACAGTATTTAAGCAAGGCAAAAAACATATTGGAGACCGATAAATCATTTGATTGGTCTCATTATGTTTCTAAATTAGGAATAGATATTTAATAATGAAAGGAACAATATTGCAACCAACTTATTTGCCATGGCTCGGATATTTTGAAATGATTGATTCTTCAGATGTTTTTGTTGTTTTTGACCACGTTCAATTTGAAAGGAAGTCCTGGCAAAACAGAAACAGAATTAAAACAGCCAATGGAGAAACTTATTTAACCGTTCCGGTTGAGAAAGCGTCGCAAAAAACACGGATATCTGAAATTAAAATATCTTACTCGCAGGGAAACCATTTAGAAAACCACTGGAAAACAATAATGCTGTCTTATAAAAAATCCCCGCATTTTGAAAAACATAAAATCCTGTTTGAAAAAATTTATTCTAAAAAATATGTTTTATTAAAGGATTTAAATACGGATTTAATAAAATTAGTTTGCGATATTTTAGGAATTAAAACAAAGATTATTTTTTCTTCAAAACTTAATTTAAAAGACGAAAACATGGAAAAAACAGAAAAAGTTATAAATTTATGCAAGAACCAAGGAATAACTTGTTTATACGACGCCAAGGGAGCAGAAGAGATTTTGGATAAATCCCTATTCCAAAAAGAAGGTATTATAATAAAATTTCAAGATTATAAACATCCGGAATATTCTCAACTTTGGGGAGAATTTGTTCCCTATTTATCAGCGGTTGATTTAGTTTTTAATGAAGGAGATAAATCTTTATCTATTATTAAAAGCGGAGTTAAAACATAAAATTATAAAATTATGAAAAAACTTGCTTTATTCGGCGGAAGGCCGGTAATAAAAAAACCTTTGCCTCAATATAATTTTATTGGCAAAGAGGAAGAGAGGGCTGCGCTTAAAGCAGTAAAAGAGAGAATTCTTTCCGGATTTGTCGGCAGGGCCGGCAGTTATTTTTTGGGTGGCAAATATGTAAAAGAGTTAGAAACAAGGATTTGCAAGCATTTTAAGGTTAAATATGCTGTTAGTTTTAATTCCGCCACCACTGCCCTGCAGGCAGCAGTAGGAGCTTTAGGAATTGGTCCCGGAGATGAAGTAATTACCTCGCCCTATACCATGACAGCCACTGCTTCGGCTATTCTTTTTAATAACGCATTGCCAGTTTTTGCCGACATAGAAGAAAATAGCTTTTGCCTTGACCCCGAAAGCATTGAAAAAAATATTAACGATAAAACCAAAGCAATTTTGGCTGTTAATATGCTTGGCGGTTCGGCAAATTATAATCCTATTTTAAAAATAGCAAAAAAATATAAATTAAAAATTATTGAAGACAATGCTCAATCAGCCGGAGCAACATATAACGGTAAATTTACCGGTACGATCGGCGACATAGGCGTTTTTAGCTTTAATGTTCATAAAATCATCCAATGCGGAGAAGGAGGAGCATTGGTTACTAATAATAAAAAATATGCTTTTAGGGCTCAACTTATTAGAAACCATGGAGAAGCGGTTATCAATGATTTATGCAAATCAGGTCATAGCAAAAAAAATTACGAACCAATTTTGGGAAACAATTTTCGTTTAACTGAAATTCAGGCGGCAATTGCCATAGAACAGTTTAAAAAAATGGATAAACTAAATAAACCAAGAACAATGCTTGCCGATTATTTAAGCAAACAACTTTCGCAATTCAAATGGCTGATTCCTCCTTCGGTTTTTAAAAATAGCATTCATGTTTATTATGGTTATGGTTTCAGATTTTTATCAGAAAAAATTAATATTAAAAGACAAACTTTTGTAAATGCAATGAAAGCCGAAGGATTTCCGCTCGTGATAGGGTGCGAAGATCCGGTTTATTTAATGCCGGTTTATCAAAAACAGCAAATGTATCCTAATTGTAAATTTCCCTTTATTTCTAAAGAATATCCTCATAATATTAGTTACAAAAAAGGAATTTGTCCCGTTGCGGAAAGAATGTCTGAAAAAGAGCTTTTAATAGCAACTATTTGCCATCCGCCTCAGACAAAAAAAGACATTGATTTATTCATTGAAGCTGTTAAAAAAATTGAGGAGAATATTGCAGAGTTAAAAAGATATGAAAAGAAAATATAAAATCATTTTTACCGCCCAAGACCCGGGAGGATTTAATGCGATAGCTCCGGTTATAAAAAAACTCGAAAAAGATAAAAGATTTAATATGTCGGTGATTTTAGCCAAACACGCCTGCCTACTTGCCGAGAAACTGAATATAAAATATTCAGATGCCGGTAAAAAATCGTTTAACATAAACGGAGCGGACTTGGTTTTTACAGGCACCAGTTTTGCCGATTCTATAGAAAAAATAATAATAGCCATGGCCAAAGCTAAAAACATACCGACAATCAGTATAGTTGATTTTTGGACAGATTATGCCCCGTCTTTCAGCGACCCAGAGACAGGAAACTTAAAATATTTGCCCGATTACATTTTAGCGGTAGATGAAATAATGAAAAAGCAAATGACGGCAGACGGTTTGCCAGCAAATAAAATTTTTATTACAGGAAATCCATATTTTGACTCATTTTCAAAAATTATTTTACATAAACCAAACAAAGCCCATATTGCCTTTTTTTCTCAGCCATTTTCTGAAATATATAAAAACAGCAGGAAAGATTATAAAAATTGCACCAAATTTGATGAAGTTCAGGTTTTTGAAGACATTGTTAAGGCGTTGGAAAAAATCGATTTAAATAAAAAAATTATTATTAATTTTCATCCGCGTTCTAAAAAACTTGATAAGTTTGATAAAATAATAAAAAATTCAAATATAAAAATAGAAAAAGAAAAAAAACCATATAATAAAGAATTAATTAAAAAATCAGAAATAATCGCTGGAATTAATTCAGTGGTGCTCTTTGAGGCGGCCATGTTGGGCAAGAAAGTGTTAAGCTACCAGCCCAATTTAAAAGGCGCAGACCTTTTAATTAGCAATAGATTCGGTTTATCTACTCCTGTTTATAAGAAAGAAGAGCTTTATCCTATTCTTAAAAAGATGCTTTTTCAGACGTTTCAAAAAAATAATTCAAAATTAATTAAAAAATATACAGAAAATAAATCTACTCAAAAAGTAATAAATTTTATAACAAAAATTTTTGAAAACAATCCGCCATCTGGCGAAAAAAAATTAAAAGTGATTGCATGTATTCAAGCAAGAATGGGTTCAAAACGGCTCAAAGGAAAGGCTTTGTTAAAAATTTCCGGCAAAAGTTTAATTGAAAACATGTTCCGCAGATTAAAAGCGGCTAAAGAAATTGATGATATAGTTTTGGCAACCGTAAACAGCAAAGAAAATGATATTTTAGCGGAACATGCAGAAAAAATTGGACTTAAATGCCACAGAGGATCAGAATATGATTTAATTTCAAGGCAGTATGAATCTGCTAAAAAATTTAATGCGGACGCTTTATTATTAGTTACCGGAGATTGTCCTTTCGTTGACCCTGAAATAGTGGACGAAATAGTAAAAATATATAAAAAAAATTATAATAAATTTGATTTTTTCACTAATTCTTCCCCCCCTACTTTTCCCCACGGTTTGGATATGGATATTATACCTGTTTCAACCTTTGAAAGGCTGGACAGAGAAATGAAAAATCCTTTTTATCGGGAATGCTACGGCGCCTATATTATGGAGCATCCTAAAAAGTTTAGGATTTATAATTTAAAAAATTCCGTTAATCTTTCCACGATACGTTTGACCCTTGATTATCCCGAAGATTTGATTCTTACAAGAAAGATTTTTAACGCTTTGGATAAGAAAAATAAAATTTTTGGCACGAAAGATATTCTTGAATTCCTTAAACAAAATCCTCAAATTTTGGAAATAAACAAAAAAAGAATAGATATGGTTATTGTCAAGAATATCCGAAGTAAAGAATACCATTCAATAAAAAATAGAAATACAGTAATTCTTGATTTTGACCGAACGATAGCGGACCTTAAAGTAAATTGGGTTTTTGTCAGAAAGGAAATGGAAAATTTTTGCGCCAAGAACGGCGTTAAAGCTGATTTCTCCCACCCTAAGCCGATATACGAAATTGCCAAAACAGTGTCAAAAACGAAAAAATTTTATGCCGATTTGCTATCCATTGTTAATAAAGAAGAATTAAAGTCGGCGGAAAAAGCTGAACTAATGCCCGGCGCTAAAGATTTTTTAGAATTTTTACATATTAATGATATTCCTTTCGCAATTCTTAGCAATAATAACAGCCAGTGTATTGTTGAAATTTTTAAAAAATTTAAACTGCCCAAACCTAAAATAATAATTGGAAGCGACGACGTTAAGTATTTAAAACCTCATCCCGAGGGATTAAATAAAATTTTGAAAAGAATGAAAATTAAAAACAACCAATGTTTATTAATAGGAGACTCCGCCTCTGAATTGCAACTGGGCAGGGTTGCCGGCATAAAAACATTCATCATTCCCAGCCAACAAATGAAAAATTTTAATCAATTAAAAAGCATATTAATATGAGTAAAAAAACCATACTCGTAACCTCGGCATCCGGATCGGGATTCCCAAGCTTTGGACGATATCTTAAACGGCTGGGGAAAGGATTTAGGATTATAGGCACCTCCTCCGAGAGAGAGACGATGGGTTTTTCTTTTATTGATAAAGGGTATTTTGTTTCCCAGCCAGAAGACAAGAACTATGTAGATGATCTTTTAAGAATTTGCAAAAAAGAAAAAGTTATAATCTTAATTCCAATTGATCCAAGGGAGCTTATTTCAATTGCCAGCAATAAAGATAAATTTGAAAAAATAGGCACGTTGGTTTTATTATCATCTTTAGAAAGCATACAAATTGCGGAAGACAAAGAAAGGTTTTTTGTATTTTGCAAAGAAAAAGGAATCCCTGTTCCGGATTTTATCAAGGTCAAAAATTATAAAGATTTTCGGAGGGCTGTTTTTCAATTGGGTTATCCCGAGAAGGCAGTTTGTTTCAAGCCTACAATTTCCAGCGGAAGCAGAGGATTTAGGGTTCTGTCATCAAAAAACAATCGGTTGCATTCTCTTTTAAAAGACCATCCAGAAAGCGTTATGGCTGGCTTTTCTGAAATTTGTTTAATTTTAAAAGAAGCCAAAGATTTCCCGGAAATTTTGGTGATGCAATTTTTATCCGGTAAGGAGTATAGCGTTGATATTTTAGCCAATAATGGTCAAGCTCAAATTGTTATTCCAAGAACAAGAGATAAAATCCTTTTAGGGGCTAGTTTTTTAGGGCAGGTCGTCAAAGAAAAAGAAATTATAAAATATTCTGAAAAGATAGTTGCCAGCCTTAATCTTAGCACAATAGTAGGAATACAATTTATAAAAGACGAAAAAGGCGTTCCGAGGGCATTAGAAGCAAATTCTAGAATTCACGGCGCGGCGCTTCTTAGCGTTGCGGCTGGCGTTGACCTTGTGCGTTTGGCAATAAAAAACGTCATAGGAGAAAGTTGGAAAAAGCCAAAAATAAAATGGGGCACCCGGTTAATTCGTTATTTTGACGAAATATATCAAGATGAAAGAGGAAAATTTTTCAAAATTTAATATTACTTGTCCGATTTGCAATAGCGCTGAAAACAGATTTATAAAAAATATCTCCGGATATAAATTATTCGGCTGTTTAAAATGCAAGGGAGAGTTTTCTTGGCCGGCCAAAAGTTTGGCTGATTATAATCAACCCTATGAAAAAGTAGATTTTAAGAGATTGCTGGAAAAGTCCTTAAGAAGGAACTTTACTTATTCTTCCTTAGTTATTTTTTTAAATTTGATTAAAAAAGGAACAATTTTAGATATTGGGACTGGTCCGGGAACATTTTTGTTTCATGCTCATAGATTAGGATTTGACACTTATGCTATTGATGTCTCTAAAAGTTATTTAAGCGCGCTGAATCAGAATTGTCCCTTTGTTAAATTTCACATAACAAGCGGAGAGCAATTTAATATCCCGAAAGAATGGCCTAATGCTTTTAATGTCATTTCTGCTTTAGATATTCTGGAGCATGCCGATAAACCATTAGTTGTCGGTCAAAATATATATAGACACTTGGCTGATGGCGGTTATTTTATCGGGAGCTTGCCCAACAGAAACAGATATTACTATAAGCTTTTAAAAATAATTGATGATTTCGTTATTGAAAGCTGCGGAGGAGATTCGCCGCCATATCACATGACTTTTTGGCGAAAAAAAACCGCAGAAATATTTTTAGAAAATTTAGGTTTTAAGGATTATTATGTTTTTCCTGGCGGGCTATCTTGGAGAAAAAATATTTCAATTGGTGGCAAGCGCTCAGCTATTCTTTCAATGTTAGTTAATAAGTTTTATAAAAATACTTCAAAAATTCCATTGCCCATAATTAATTTCATAGAACAATTTGGGACTCATTTGATATTTATCGCCAGAAAAGGGGGGGTTAAAGGCGATTTGCAAAAGATTGGAAACATTATTGAAAAAAAACTATATAATAAAGAAACACCGTTTTTTATAGACGGTGACATAGAATAATATGAAAAAAATATATAAAGCGGCAGTGATTGGGTGCGGTAAGGTTGGGGCCGAAGAATGGAATTATTCTGAAGGGATTCAACCCGAAACCCATGCCGCTTGTTATGACAAGAACCCAAAAGTTGTTTTAGTTGCTTTAGTTGACACTAATCCTGAAAAACTAAAAAATGCCGGAAAATATTTTCCAGGAGTTTCTTTATTCGGTTCTGCCGAGGATATGTTCAAAAAAACAAAACCGGACATTGTTTCTATTGCCACGAACTCCGGTTCCCATGCCTCTTTGGTTAAAATGGCGGCAAAATATAAAATACCGGCAATACTTTGTGAGAAACCGATTGCTGGGTCGATAAAACAAACTGAAGAAATGATTAAAAAATGCAAAGAAAGCAAATCCTTATTATTTATTAATCATCAGCGTCGGTTTGACCCTTTGTTGCAGAAGTGGCAGGCAAAAATTAACAATGGTTTAATAGGTAAAATTGTTCAAGTAAATTGCTATTATTACAATGGACTGCTCAATAGCGGAACTCATGTTATAGACCTTTTAAGATTTTTTTTGGGAGAAGTTGATTGGGTAAAAGGTTTTATAAACAGACAAACTTCTTGGAAAAAAGACGACGAAAACATAGACGCTTTAATTAAATTTAAAAGCGGGACAGTGACAACCTTGCAAACTCTTCCTAAAAATTACGGCTTGTCGGATTTTCATTTTTATGGAGAAAAAGGATATTTTGCCATAAAGAATTTTGGCTTTGAAGTTGAATATAGTAGAACAGTAGAGAACAAATATTGCAAAGGTTTTTATCAGCTGTCTGAAAAAATTGAAAAAGAAGGCAAGCCAAGAAGTTTAGTAAGTTCAGTTGTGGGGCACATAGTTTCCTGCCTTGACGGTTCATCAAAGCAAGTAAGCGGGGGAGAAGACGGGCTGGCAGCCCTTAAAATTATTCTTGCTTTAAGGCAAAGCGCAAAAAAACAAGGAAAAACTATAAAATTTAAAAACTATGGACAATCAAAAAATTAAAACAATAATACTTTGCGGAGGCATGGGCACCAGGTTAAAAGAAGAGACCGAATTTAAGCCAAAACCTATGGTGGAAGTGGGTGAAAAGCCTATTTTGTGGCACATTATGAAAATTTACAGCCATTACGGCTATAATGATTTTATTTTTGCGCTGGGATATAAGGGGAACTATATCAAAGATTATTTTTTGAAACAGAAATATTATAATTGCGATTTTTCTTTCAATCCAAGCGAGGGAAAAATCACAAATTTTTTGAAGAACGGAGAGGAGGATAATTTCAATATAATTTTCGCCGATACGGGGTTGGAAACGCCTCATGGAGAAAGAGTGATTAAAACAAGAAGGCACATTAAAGACGATGAAATATTTATGGTAACCTATGGAGACGGCGTTTCCGACATAGATATGCAAAAGCTTGTGGAGTTTCATAAAAGCCATGGAAAAATAGCAACCGTTACCGGAGTCCATCCCGTTTCGAGATGGGGACTGGTAAATTCAGATGAAAATAATATAGTAACCGAATTTGCCCAAAAACCCCTGCTTTACGATTATATCAATGGCGGTTTTATGGTTTTTAACAAAGAATTTTTTAATTATTTGAAACCGGGAGACATGATAGAGGATGCTTTAATGAGACTGGTGCCAGAAAAACAACTTGCCCTTTATAAGCATCAGGGTTTTTGGTATTGCATGGATACATATAGAGATTTTCAACTATTAAATGAGTTTTGGGAAAAAGACCCGAAATGGAAAATATGGTCAAAATGAAAGCAAAAAAAGTATTAATAACCGGAGGAGCCGGATTTATCGGGTCTAATCTGTCAGACGAATTAATAAAGCAAAACAACAAAGTAATTGTTTTAGACGATTTGTCTTCCGGCAGAAAAGAAAATATAAGCCCTAAAGCCAAGTTTTACAAAATTGATGTCAGGAGCAGAAAGATTAACGAGATTTTTGAAAAAGAAAAGCCAGAAATCATTTTTCATCTGGCCGCCAGACCCCTGGTTGAAGATGCGTATAAAAATCCTTATGAAGCGATTGAAGTGAATATTATGGGCACTGTAAATATTTTAGAGGCATGCAGAAAGCAAAAAGGTGTAGAATCGATTGTTGTTGTTTCTTCAGACAAGGCATATGGCAAAGCGGAAAAACTGCCGTATAAAGAATCCTCTCCGTTAAAGGGCGACCACCCTTATGATGCTTCAAAATCATCTGCCGACTTAATAGCAAGAGCTTATTTTACCACATATAAAATGCCAGTCGTTATAACAAGATTTAGCAATGTTTTTGGTCCTGGAGACCTTAATTTTTCAAGAATAATTCCGGGAATCATGGAATCAGTGGTAAAAAACAAAGAACTTTTGATAAGAAGCGATGGAAAAATGGTAAGAGAATACACTTATATAAAAGACATTGTTGGTGGCTGTATAAAGCTGGCAAGCCATAAGGAAAACTGGGGTGAAGCGTTTAACTTCGGCTCAAAAAATATTTTTAGTGTTTTGGATGTCGTGAAACAGGCAGAAGAAGCGTTGGGAAAGAAAATAAATTATAAAATTTTGAATATTGCGAAAAACGAAATACCAGAGCAGTATCTTGACTGGACAAAAGCAAGAGAAAAATTAAATTGGCAGCCAAAAACAAGTTTTGAAGAAGGAATTAAAGAAACACTAAAATGGTATAAAAAAACTTTATTAAAAAATGGAAAATAATTCAGTAGAAAATAAGCAATCTGCGGAGTTGTGGAATAAGTACTATAAAGAGGAAAAAATAAATCCTAAGGTTGGATTTTTCAGTTCTTACGATATTTTTTTGCATGACAGTATTTTGGCAAAACATTTTTCGGTTAATAGAAAAAATAGACATGAAGTTAAAATTTGCGAAATTGGCTCTGGCGACGGAAAATTATTAAAAAAAATTGCGGATAATTTTAATTGCGAGCCTTATGGAATTGAGTTTGCCAAGGGACCAATTAACCAAGCCAAAGAAAGGGGAATAAATGTGATTGAAGGAGATGTTTTTAATAAAGATATTTTAGAAAAATATAAAGAGTATTTTGATGTGGTTTATTCTTACGGGTTTATAGAGCACATTATGCCGTCGGAAAAAGCCGTGGATATTCATTTGCAGATTTTAAAAAAAGGAGGAATATTTTTTATACAAATACCGCGCCTAAAAGGGTTCAATTATTTAAAATTTAAAATATTTAGACCGGACCTTTTGTCTCTTCATAACTTAGAAATAATGGAAGAAGAATATTTAAGGTTATTGTGCAAGAAAGAAAATGTCCAGGAGCTATTTTGTAAAAATTACGGGACTTATAAACTAAGAGTTCCGATGTCAAACAAAAATTTCCGTTACAAAATTTTAAAAATTATATACAGTTTAGAATATATTTTAAACCCTTTTTGCCATTTAGTTTTTAAAAACAAAGGTTTTGAAACAAGGTTATTCAGCCCTTGCGTAATATTTATCGGTAAAAAGATATAATTATGGATAATAAAATTTTACTAAGCTTTACTATCCCGACCTATAATAGAGCCGTTTTTTTAGAAAAGCTTTTGAATAATGTTTTACCCCAAGCAAAAAAGTTGAAAGGCGAAGTTGAAATATGCATTTCTAATAACGGTTCGGCAGACAATACCAGGGAAGTTGTTTTTGGTTTTCAAAAAAAATATCCGGATTTGATAATAAAATACAACGAGAACGAAAAAAACTTAGGCGTTGACGCAAATATAATTAAAGTGGCGGAAATGTGCGAGGGAGATTTTATCTGGACATTTGGCGACGATGACCATATTGTAAGCGATGGTTTGGATACGGTTGTAAATTTTCTGAAAAAAAATAAAGAAAATTATAAAAAAGATATTGGATTGATTGTTCTTAGAGTAAATTCATATCTTTCCAACAAAAAAACAGGGAAAGAAATGACTATTATCAATACTTTTAACAGAAATAAACCCGAGATTATTAAAATAGACAGAAAAGATATTATTGGCTTAAGTTTTCCTCAAATCGCCTTTATATCAATATTAATCTATAACAATAAACCGCTTAAAGGATTATTGGCGGAAGACAAAACTTTTGTTGAGAAAGGAATCGGGACCAGCCATATGCACATGGTGTTGTTTTCTTTAATGTTTTTAAAATACCCTTATCTTAACGGCATTGTATTTAACAAAGAAATAGTATGCCAAGAATTATCTCAATATAAATATTATATTGAAGATAAATTTATTCTGCATTATCAAATGCAAAGAAAATTGAATAATTTGTTATTGTCTTATAAACACATGAACAATGATTATGCGCCCTTGATTGTCAAAAGATACAGGGGATTGAGATGGGGGGTTGTTGTTGATATGATGGCAACGAAAGCATTTAAAAATTATAATTATTTTTCTTATTTTGGCTGTCTGAGATTGTTTTTTAAAAATTCAGCATTTATAGACGCATTGATATTTTCTTTGGTTTTTTCAACTCTTTTTCTAATTCCATCAATAATTTTAAGGCTCTGCTATAAAGGTTTATTAATAATTAGACATGGTAAAGAGTGGAAAAGGAAATGGGATTTTGTAAGCGACGCCGCTTATTCAACATCCCAAGGCACAAGAAGAAGAAACGAGCAGCCGCATTAATTCCTTGGAATAATTTTAAAAAATGTATTCATATTTTAAATTCGCAAAACACACCTTTCTTATAGGCGCGCTTCACGCATCGGGAGTTATCCAGAGCTTGATTTTTTTGCCTATTATCACGAAAATTTTAGGAGCCGGAGATTATGGCATTTGGGTCCAAATAAAGGCCACAATAGGCCTGTTGATTCCTTTTGGTTTTTTTGGCTTACAAGACTCTTTGCTTAGATTTTTATCGGGAGAAAAAAATAGAGAAAAAGTTCAAGAGGGCGTTTATTCTTCATTGATTTTTACTTCTGGCGTTACCTTAATAATGGCTTTAATTTTAATAGTATTCTCAGGCCCAACAGCCGCTTTTTTTCAATTTGCCCCGGTATTTGTTAAACTTCTTGCCTTAATAATTGTTTTTGAATCATTAAATTCAGCATTTTTAATCGTAATTCAAACTAGAAAAGAAATAGAGAGATATTTTGGGTTTTCAATTCTAAAAACGCTTGGAGAGACAGGATTAATAATTGGGGCAATCACTTTTGGCTGGGGACTGTACGGCGCGGTTTTTTCTCTTTTATTGGGCAGAATAGCGATATTTTTAATTTTATTTATTTATATTATTAAAAAAATCGGCATAAAAATTCCTGATTTTTCATTAATAAAAGATTATTTGCGTTTTGGCATGCCCACAATGACTAATAATTTTTCTTATTGGGTAGTTGCTTCAGCCGATAGATATATTATTGGATTGTTTTTAGGCATACTTTTTGTAGGCTATTATGCGCCGGCTTATTCTGTCGGAATGCTTTTAGTCTTTTTTATTATTCCCATTACATCTATATTGACGATAGTTTTGCCTAAGTTTTTTGATGATAATAATTTTGATGAAGTTAAAAAATATTTAAGCTATTCTTTGAAATATTTTTTATTGATAATGACCCCTGCGGTTTTTGGGGTGTCTATTTTATCCCGCCAATTGCTTGAGATTCTTTCCACCAAAGAAATCGCCGCTAACGCTTATTTTACAGTTCCCTTTATAGCGGCGGCTATGTTTGTGTATGGCATTGCTTGTTTTTTCAACCAAATTTTATTTCTTGCCAAAAAGACAAAACTTATCGCGGCTATCTGGGGCGTGGCGGCTTTTATCAATTTAGGGCTAAACGCAATTTTCATACCCATGTTTGGAATTATGGCCGCAGCTATTATTACTTTTATATCTTATTTTTGCGTTTTCGTTTTGATATGGCACTTCGCCTTTAAAGAACTTAAATTTAAAATTGATTGGAATTTTATGGTCAAAAGCATAGCGGCGTCAATTTTGATGATTTTATTTATAAGATGGCTTGATCCTTGGGGTATGTTTAATGTTGTATTGTCAATTATCTACGGTGTTTTTGTTTATAGCATTTTGATATTTTTATTCAGAGGCATTGGAAAAAAAGAATTCGCTTTTTTAAGAGAATTAATTAAATCGCCTATTAAAAACACACAAATATGAAATGGATTTTTATAGTAAACAACTCTTCGTTTTTTCCGGAATTTTTCGCTAAATTAGCCGGTCAGGCAATAGAACAAGGAGATGAATGTTTAATTGCTATGAATAGCAAAATTGTTGAATTCACAAAAAAGAAAGTTTTTCCCGATAAAGCCAAGATTATTTCCAGGGTTGACTGGTGCGTTGAAAATTATAAGTCAGACCGAAAAGAGTTTGGCGATTTGTCATGGAAAGAATTATTTCCTACTTTTGATAGATATAAACCGTCAGGTTTTTTCAATTATAATAATTCATTTAATATAATATCCCAAACCCATCAATTCTTTGAATTTCTTTTTCAACAGGAAAAACCAGACGCAATAATAGGCGAACCGCCAGCCGGTTTATTCCATGAAATTGCTTATAGTTTTTGCAGGAAAAACAATATACCGTATTTTGGATTAGGTAGCTCTAGATTTGAGGGCCGGTTAGACATTTACGATTTAGAATTTACTTTTTCAAAATACGAAAAAACTTTTAAAGAAATTAAAGATACTGATATATCGGAAAAAGAAAAAAAATTTGTCCAAAATTTTATACAAAAATTTATATCCCATGAGAATCTGCCTTCTTATTTTAAATTAGGCATAGCGGGAAGTTATCTTACCCAATTCAATATCTTTACATATTATATTAAAAGAATAATAAAAGAGGTCCCCTTTTTATTGAGTTGTTTTTTAAAAATCAAGAATTTTAAAAATTTTGATTACGAAACCGAAATTGCTTTAAGGTATGCGCTCGTTACCCCATGGAGAGCGGAGAGAAGAAAGATTAGGACGCTATTCCAAAAGAATATTTTTTCTAAAACCAGCAACAGCGATATTTTTTTCTTTTATCCTTTACAGGGTCCGCCAGAAGCCTCTACATCTATTTGGGCAACTTATTATTCCGATCAGCTGAGCACTATTAAAAATATCGCCTTTGCCCTGCCCTTTCCATATAAATTGTACATAAAAGAGCATCCGGGCTGTATCGGGCTGAGACCGGGAAGTTTTTATAAAAAACTAAAAGAATTGCCCAATGCGGTTTTAATTTCTCCGCACGAGAATGTGGGGCAGATTGTAAAAAAATCATCGGCTGTTATTACTTTGACCGGCACCATTGGCATGGAAGCGGCTCTTGCCGGCAAGATAACCTATGTTTTAGGAAACGTATCTTATTTTTATCATCCTTTATGCCAAAAAATAAAAAATTTTGAAGAATTAAAAGATAAGATAAAAAACGATTTAATCAACAAGCCAAGCGTAGATAATTTAGAGGATATCAACTGCCGTTTTATTGTTTCTTGTTTTAGAAATACGATTAAGGGCAGTATTATTTCAGTAGGCCAAAAGGAAGATATTAATGATTATAAATTAATATATTTAAGTTTGAAAAAATATGCCATTTCAAAACTGCCCTAAAATTTGTCCGATTTGCCGGCAGGGCAAAAAATTTAAATTTATCAGAGATTTTGAAAAAAAATCAGATAAATTTTCTTTATATCAATGCCCTGAATGTTCAGTTCAGTTTTGGCTACCCATAGAAATTCCCGGACTCAGTTGGTATGAAGAAAAAGCTTTTAGGATAAAAAATAATGTTAAGCCGGGAATTTATACGGGATACCATAAGAAATTTTTAAAAACGCACAAAAATTTTCCTAAAGGCGCAAGAATTTTAGATTTGGGTTGCGCGGCAGGCGAGTTTATCGCAGAGCTTCAAAAAAGAGGCTGTGAAGTTTGGGGCGTGGATTTTGACAAAGAAAATATTAGAATTGCCAGGGAGCATTTCGGCCTGAAAAATGTTTTCGCGTTATCTTTTGATGATTTTTTTAAAAAAACGGACTTGCCTAAGTTTGATATCATTAGTTGTTTAGCGGTGATAGGTTATTTAGACGACCCATTGGAATTTATTCAAAATGTTAAAAACTTGTTAAAAACCAATGGCATGATAGTTCTAAACGCGCCTTCCAGGGAAAGAATGCTGGTTAATTTAAATCATTGGGATTTTCCGCCTCATTATTTTACCAGATGGAACAAGCAGGCAATTTCAAATATATTCCAAAAAAAAGGATTTAGCATATCTCGCATTGATTATGTAGAGCAATTCAAAACTTTTTCAGAGGCGATGACCAGCGGGTTCAGGACTGGATTGGCCGGCAAATCTTTATATGCCTCAAAAAACAAGCAAGAATCCTTAATTTTTCTCAAAACTGTTTATTTTTTAGGCTGTTTCAAAAATTACTTAATAGGAACTATTCCAGCAGCGTTTTTATGGGTTATAGGTAAAATTTTTAAACGAAACAACGGGACGATGCTAATTGAGCTTAAAGAGTCAAAATTTTTTTAAATTATGCCCAAAAAAATTATTTTTTTAATTCCCACTTTAAGCATGGGAGGCGGAGAAAGGGTGGTGTCTGAGCTGTCTTTAAACCTGCCAAGCTCAATTGAAAGAATCATTGTTTTGTTTAAAAACGATATTTTTTATCCATACAAAGGAAAATTAATTTCTTTAGGCATGTCATTTTCCAACAATTTCCCGCTTAAAATACACTATTTTTTAAAAGGATTTTTTTTATTTAAAAAAATAGTTGAAGAAGAAAATCCCGATTATATAATCACTTTTGGTTTTCCGGCCGATTTAATGGGACTTTTATCGAGTTCTTCAAAAACATTAATAGGCGCGCACAGCCTTTGGTCAAAATCGCACGGCGGTTTTATTGAAAAAATTTTAATTAAATTATTTTTCAATAAATCAAAAAAAATTATTTGTGTTTCAAAAACAGTAGCCGAAGACCTAATAAGTAATTTCGGAATTAAAAAAGAAAAAATTAAAATTATTTTTAATCCGATAAATGTAGAAAAGATTAAAAAATCGTCAATTTTGCCCATTGAACCAAAGTATCAAAAAATTTTTAACAATCCGGTAATAATTACTATGGGACGGCTCTCTGGGGAAAAAAATCACTCCTCTCTGATAAAAGCGTTTAAAGAAATAAAAAATAAGGTCAAAACGGCTAAATTAATAATTTTAGGAACCGGAGACAATAAAGAACCCTTAGAACAACTAATCAAAGAATTGGACCTCGGAGATAGCGTATATTTATTGGGTCGCCAAGATAATCCGTTTAAATTTTTAGCCAAAGCAAAAGTATTTGTTTTATCTTCTTTGCGGGAAGGATTGCCTTGTTCGATTTTGGAAGCAATGGCCTGCGGCCTTCCTATTATATCAACAGATTGCAAATCCGGGCCAAGAGAAATTTTAGCCCCGGGAACCGATATAAAATACCAAATAAAGGATATTGAATACGCAGAGTTTGGAATTTTAACGCCCATTGATTCTTTGACAAACAGTAAAAAAGAACTGGCAGGGGCCGTAATAAAAGTATTAACCGATAAAAAATTATCAGATAATTTAATTGAAAAATCAAAACAAAGAGCGGAAGATTTTAATATTAAAAATATTATTAAAGAGTGGCAATTTTTAGAAAATGATAAAACAACTTAAAAACATAATTAGAAAAAATAAAATTTTGTTTAGCTTTGCCAAAAAGATAATTTTTATAAAAAGCATTCCTCTAAAAGATTTTTTTAATTTTAAAAAATTATGGTTATTTAAAAAAGTATATCCTTATACAATGGTTGGGCATGCAAGATTGTCTAATGTTTACGAATTGGCAAATTTAATTGAAAAAAATAAAATAGCGGGCGTTTTTGCTGAATGCGGGGTTTGGAGGGGCGGTTGTGTTGCTGTTATGGCCTTTGTGGCGCAAAAATTCGGTTCTAATAGAAAGATATGGCTATTTGATTCTTTTGAGGGTCTGCCGGAGCCAACAGTAGAAGATGGACAAACGGCAAGGGATTATGCTTTAAGTAAAACAGAGGGAAACCTTAAAACAATTGATAAATGCGTGGCCCCTTTAAAGGATGTAGAAGAAATTTTCTTTAAAATTTTAAAATTGAATAAAGAAAATATTGTAATTAGCAAGGGCTGGTTTCAGGACATTTTGCCGAAAGATAAAGAAAAAATAGGCAAAATTGCGTTTTTAAGGCTGGATGGCGATTGGTATGAGTCAACAAAATGCTGCCTTGAAAACCTGTACGATAATGTTATAATCGGAGGATATATTGTTTTAGACGATTATGGCCATTGGGAGGGCGCTAAAAAGGCCTTAGACGAGTTTTTTATAGAAAAAAAGATAAACCCGGAACTGATTAAAATAGATTATACGGGAGTATATTTTAAAAAACCTTAATTTTATGCCCGGGATTTTTCATAAAATTTTAATAATAAATCCCGGAGGAATCGGCGACTTGATAATGTTTTCTCCTGCTCTGCAAATTTTGAAAAATAATTTTCCGGATTCAGTAATAGATATTTTTGTAAGCCATACTACGGGCAAGACGGGAATTTTTCAAGATTCTTTGATTATCAATAAAATTTTCTTTTTTAATTTTCAGAAGAATAAATTTTTAGATAAAATTAAATTGATATTAAAGCTTAAAAAGGAAAGATACGATTTGGTTTTTATCGCCAGCGGCGTGAATCATATTAAAGGAAGCTTGTTTGCTTTCTTAATCAGCGGAAAAAATAGCGTTGGCGAATATAGAAAATTCAAACTGCCTTTTTACAGCCATCAAATAAAATTAGACGGAGATTTGCATAAAATAGAGGCGAATTTGAAAATATTGAAATCTTTAGGCATAAAAATAGAAAATCCGCCGCCACCTTTTTTTGAAAGAAGCGAAAGCGATAAACAATTTGCCGAAGAATTTATTTTAAAAAATAATTTAGGAAATAAAATTTTAATCGGGTTTTCAATAGGGTCGGGCACAGCTCAGCAATTTAAATTGTGGCCTAAAGAAAATTTTATTGAATTGGGCAGAAAAATTTTAAACAGCCATCAGAACGCCCTTATTCTTTTATTTGGGTCATCGGGCGAAAAAAATCTTTGTTCTGAAGTTAAAAATTATTTAGGAAAAAATTCTATGCCCGCAATCGGGCTGACCCTCAGCCAGGTTGCTATTTTAATTGACAGGTGCAGGATATTTGTTTCTTCAGACACGGGTCTCAGCCATATTGCCGCCGCAACAAACACTGATTTAATTGCTATTTTCGGACCTACTATTCATGGAAGAACAGGACCTGTTGGCCCGAGGGTTCACATAATTTTAGAAAAATGCAGATACCGCTATCATGATATTTTTACCCCAAAATATGATTTCTCCAGGAAGCACGAGTGTTTAAAAAAAATAACTCCGGAAATAGTTTTTAATAAAATTAACCAAATTTTGAAAAATGGAAACGCCAAAGCCATATAAACCCGAAAGACACAAAAAGGGGTGGGGTTTTGAGGACTGGATAAATAATAGGGAATATTGCGGAAAGTTGTTGTTTTTTGAAAAAGGAAAAAAATGCAGTTTTCATTATCATGAAAAAAAACATGAAACATTTTATCTTTTTTCAGGAAAAATGGAAATAAAAATAAGCTGGAGCGACGATATTCTATCTGCGGAATCCTATATTTTTTCGCCTGGCGATTGCCTTGAAATACCAACAAGCCTAAGGCATCAAATGACAGCTCTGGAAGACTCAAATCTTTTTGAATTTTCCACTACTCATTTTGAAGAAGATTCAAAGCGCATAATTAAAGGGGACTAGTGGGGCAGAAATAAAAATATTTTTTAGCAACGCCAGCCCACGGTCTCCCCGAAGCTAAAAAATATTTTTATTTCTGCCATAAATATGAAAAACTTAATTGAAATAGTAGAAAATTTTAAAGGAAAAAAAATCGGTGTAATTGGCGATTTGATGTTGGACCATTTTATATGGGGAAATGTTGATAGAATTTCACCCGAAGCCCCAATTCCCATAGTTTTGGTCACAAAAGAGAGCTTTATGCCGGGCGGAGCAGGAAATACTGCCACAAACATAACTGCCTTGGGTGGAAAAGTTTTTGTTGTAGGACTGGCGGGAAAAGATTTGGCAGGAAAAACATTGCTTTCGGAATTCAAAAAATTAAGCATAAATACAGGCGGAATTTTGTTGCACAATCAAAAGCCGACTACTCAAAAGATAAGAGTTGTCGCCAGAAGCCAGCAGGTTGTTAGAGTAGATAAAGAAGACTCGCAATATATTAATAGCGATATTGAAAAAAAATTATTGGAATTTATCGGCTCGCATATTAAAAAATGGGACGGGTTGGTTGTTTCTGACTACGCAAAAGGAGTGATTACTGAAAATTTATCAAAAACTATAGTGAATTTAGCTGTAAAATATAAAAAGCCGATTATCTGCGATGTAAAGCCAAAGCACGCGCCTTTTTTCAAAAACGCAACTCTTTTGAGCCCAAATTATAAAGAGGCTTTGGCGATAGCCGGCATAAGCGACAACGATATAAAAAAAGCCGGAAAAATTATTCAAAAGCAATTGAACTGCAGTGTTTTGCTTACCCAGGGAGCTGAAGGGATTACCATTTTTGAAGATGATAAAATAAAGCATTTTCCCGCGATGGCAAGGGAAGTGTTTGACGTAAGTGGGGCGGGAGATACGGTGACAGCTGTTGTCGCATTGGCTTTATCCGCCGGAGCCAGTCTTGAACAGGCAACTATAATTGCTAATCATGCAGCCGGTATCGCAGTTGGCAAGTTGGGTACAGCAGTGGTTTTATCAGAAGAATTAAAAAAGGATTTACAAAATTAATGGACACAAAAATTAAAAGCCAAAAAGAAATTATTAAGATTGCGCAAAAGCTCAGAGATAATGAGAAAAAAATCGTTACCTATAACGGTAGTTTTGATATATTGCATTTTGGACATATTAAATCTTTAGAGGAAGCAAAAAAACAGGGAGATATTTTAATTATTCTTTTAAACAGCGATAATTCCGTTCGCAGATATAAAGGACCCAACCATCCTGTAAACTTAGAAAAAGAGCGGGCGGAAGTTTTGTCTGTTATTGAATACGTTGATTATGTTGTTAATTTTGATGAAATTAATCCAAAAGTAATTTTAGAAAAAATAAAACCAGATATCCATTGCAATGGTTCTGATTGGGGAATAAATTGCGTTGAAAGGAGCGTTGTTGAAGAAAACGGAGGAAAAATCCATATTTTAAAATGGCAGAAAGGATTTTCAACCAGTAGTTTGGTAGAAAAAATTAGGGATATTAATTTAAAGCCAGAAATAAAAGCGGTTTTTTTGGACCGTGACGGCACCATAAACATAAATGAGCCGGAATATATTCATAAAATAGAAGATTTTAAGTTTGTTCCTGGAGCAATTTCTGCTCTGAAAAAATTATCAAGAACCGGCTATAAGATTATCATTATAACGAATCAGTCGGGAATAGCTCGGGGATATTATAGTGAAAAAGAGCTTAAAGTATTACACAACTGGATGCTAAAAGAGTTAAAAAATAAAAGAGTGAGAATTGATAAAATTTATTATTGTCCGCACGGACCGGACGATAATTGTTTTTGTCGAAAACCGAAAATTGGCATGTTTTTACAAGCGGTAAAAGATTTTAATATCAATCTAAGTAAGAGCTGGTTTATCGGCGACGACACAAGGGACGTAATGGCTGGCAGGGAGGCGAATATTAAAACCGTAAAAATCGGCGGGAGAATGCCCAAAAGTTTAAAATTAGAACCAAATTATTACGCGAAAAATATTTTAGAAGCCGTAAATATTGTTTTAAACAATGGAAAATAAAAAAATATTAATTACGGGCGGAGCCGGATTTATCGGGTCTAATTTGGTAAAAACCCTTCAGGAAAAATATCCTGGTAACAAGTATTATATTATTGATAATTTTTCTTCGGGAAATGCCGATAATTTGATAGATTTTAAGGGAGAAATTATTTCTGACAATATTGTTGAAGTAGATTTTAATAAGCATTTTGACAAACTGGATATTATTTTTCATCAAGCGGCTATTACAGACACCACGGTTTTTGATGAAAAAAAAATGCTCTTTAATAATGTAGACGGATTTAAAAATGTTTTAAATTTTGCTCTAAAATGCAGGGCTAAATTAATTTATGCTTCCTCCGCGGCAGTTTACGGCCATTCTACGCCTCCGATGCAAGTGGGAAAAAACGAAGTTCCGGCCAATATATATGGGCTTTCTAAGTTAAACGCAGACAACATTGCCCGCGAAAATTTTAACAGTCTTCATATTGTGGGCCTCCGCTATTTTAATGTTTACGGCCCCGGAGAAAAATATAAAGGCAAAATGGCCAGCATGATTTGGCAACTGTATTTGCAAATGAAAGAAGGAAGAAGACCGAAGATATTCAAATACGGAGAACAGAAAAGAGACCAGGTTTATATTAAAGATATTGTAAATGCTAATTTGCTGGCCTTGGAGAGCAAGAAAAGCGGAATTTTTAACGTTGGCAGCGGAAAGGCAACAACCTTCAATGAAATTATTAAAAATTTAAATGAAGTTCTGGGCGCTGATTTTGAACCAGAATACATTGATAATCCATATAAACATTATCAAGAATACACCGAGGCTGATTTGGTAGAAACAAAAAAAGCTTTATCTTTTATTCCTGAATATGATATAAATAAAGGGATTGAAGATTATTTTAAAAAATAAAAATAAAAATTATAAGTATATAAAAATTTATGTTCGGAAAAATTATATCAATATTAAAGGAAAATTTTTATTCTCCTCACTTACTGACAATAATTATTTCAAGTTATTTATTACTAACGATAGTTTCTCTGTTTGATAAAACTTTAGCCATGGGCATTATTTTTATTGTTTTTTTAACATCAGTCGTTTTTTCAATATTCAAAAAGATAGGTTTCAAAACTAAAACAATATACACCCTTTTTTTAATTGCTCTTTTAATCCACCTCGGGACAGTCTTTTTCATCCATTATATCGGATTTCAGCCGTTTAGCGGGAGCGCTGGAGACTATTCGGAATATGATGTTATAGCTCGACAGATATCAGAAAGGATTCGTCAAGGAAATTTTTCTGTGCAAGGATTAGACGTCGGTCACAATTATCCGGTTATTCTTGGTTATATTTATATTCTGACATTGCCGCAAGCGCTTATCGGCCAAATGTTTAACGCTTGGTTAATCGCTCTTTTAGTTGTTTTTGTTTATTTGATAGTTATGGAGATTGGCGGTTTAAAAAAAGAAGCCTTTCTTGCGGGATTGATTGTAAGCATTTATCCCAGTTTGCTTTTTTTTGGAAGTTTGCTGTTAAAAGACGCTTTAGTCGCTTTATCATTTTCAATCGTATTATTATTAATTTTAAAATTACTTAAAGCGTTTTCTTGGCCTAAGTTTATAATTTTTTATGTTGCCTTAAGCGCTTTATTTCATTTTCGTCTTTATATCGCCTGTGCCGCCGTTTTAACTTTTATTGCTTGTTGGTTTTTATTTTCAAATTTAAAAATAAAGAAAAGATTAATCTATGGGGTTATAATTATCGCTCTTTTGGGCTTTCTGCCCAATATTTCAGGAGGAACGTCTAACGGGGCGGGATATTTTGGAATTAATTTTATGAAGGCCTTTCTTAATCAAAAAATGATTACTTATTATAGAGAATTTCTTGCTGTTGCCAATCCTGAAATTCCGCCAGCTGTTGAATCCCCTGTGACTGTTGAGCCTTCTGCAGCTGCTAAACCCTCTGTAGCTACTAAACCCCCCGCGACTGTTAAACCCTCTGCGACCGTTGAATCTTCTGTGACTGTCAAACCCACTGCGACTGCCGAGCCCAAACCCTCTGGTTTTACTGATAATCCTATTACAAAAAGAGGCAGAGGGTCTAACGTAATAGTAAAAACGGGATTTGGAAATCCTTTTATATTTTTAAAGAATTCTTTAATATCTTTTATTTACGCTTCACTGGGTCCCTTTCCTTGGCAAATGAGATATTTAAGGCATTTTTTAATTTTACCCGAAACAATTCTTTTATATTTTTCTATATTTTTTATAATAAAAGGGATAAAAAAACCCATTAAGTCGCTTGCCTTTACCTTGCTTTTTTTCAGCATATTATTATTAGCCGTACTTTCTGTTTTTATAGCTAATTTTGGCATAACAACCAGAATTAGAGTTCCGGCTTTTATCTCTCTTTTTGCTTTGGCGCCTTTTGGAATCAATTGGACATCAAATAACAAAATAACTAAATTTTTATCAAAAAGATTAGATATTTTGATAAAATCATAGAAATTATCAGCGAAATTATGAAATATTTAGTAACTGGTGGAGCCGGGTTTATAGGCAGTCATCTTGCAGATAAATTAATAGAACAAAATCACAAAGTAATAATCATTGATGACCTTTCGGCCGGTAAAAAGGAAAATTTAAATCCGAAGGCAAAATTTTATCAGTTAGATATTTGTGATTTCAAAAAAATTAAACCCATTTTTAAAGGAGTCGATTTTGTTTTTCATTTAGCCGCAATACCGCGAGTGCCTTTTTCAATTGAAAATCCTGTTTTAACCTCAAAAGTCAATATTTTGGGAACAATAAATGTTTTTAAATCAGCGGCAGACCATAAATGTAAAAGAGTTGTTTTTGCCTCTTCGTCTTCTGTTTACGGAAATCAGGAAAAACTGCCCTTAAAGGAAAGTATGACGCCCAATCCCTTAAGCCCGTATGGTTTACAGAAATTAGTCGGCGAGCAGTTTGCAAAAATGTTTAACAGCCTTTATGAAGTGCCGATAGTTTGCTTAAGATATTTTAACGTTTATGGGCCAAGGATTGATTTTAATTCTGATTATAGTTTGGTGCTCGGAAAGTTTTTAAGGTTGAATTCAGAAAAGAAACCCCTAACGATTTTTGGAGACGGAGAGCAGACAAGGGGGTTCTGTTTTGTTGAAGACGTTATGAATGCGAATATAAAAGCAATGGAAAGCGAAAAGATAAAGGGCGGGGAATTTATCAATATTGGCCAGGAAAAATCTTATTCAATTAATTATTTAAGCAAACTTATTGGCGGCCAAGTTCGATATTTACCCCCGAGACCCGGCGACCCCCTTCATACTCAGGCAGATATTTCTCTTGCCAGAAACTTGCTTTCATGGGAGCCGAAAGTTGATTTTGAAAAAGGAGTCGAAATTACAAAAAAATGGTTTCAAAAAAAATATGAATAATAAAAAAATAGGCATACTGGGTTATGGCGAAGTGGGCCAGGCAATAGCTAAATTTTATCAAAACCCAAAAATAAAAGATTTAAAAAGAGACGATGGCTTGTCCGGGGTTGAAATTTTGAATATTTGTATTCCGTGGTCGGAAAAATTTATAAATACAGTAGAGAGGGAAATTAGAATCATTAGGCCCAGATTAGTTATAATCCACTCTACGGTGGCGCCCGGAACAATAAAAAAACTTTCAGAAAAATTTGGAGGAACCGTAGTTCATAGTCCGGTTAGGGGTGTGCATCCTAATTTACATAAGGGAATTAAAATATTTATAAAATATATCGGCGCTGATGATAAAAAGGCAGGCCAATTAGCTAAAAAACACCTTAATTCCATAGGCATTAAGACGAAAGTTTTTTATCCTTCTATAACTACGGAATTAGGCAAGCTTTTTGATACTACTTATTATGGAGTTGTTATTGCTTGGCACGGAGAAATGAAGAAAATATGCGATAAGTTGGGGGTTGATTTTGATGAGGCGGCGTCCGACTTTAACAAAACTTATAATGAGGGTTATGTAAAACTTGGGATGAAGAATGTGGTCAGGCCGGTTCTTTATTCGCCAAAAGATTTTATAGGCGGACATTGCATTATTCCTAACGCCGAAATTCTTAAAAAATATTTTAACAGTTTAGCCTTTGACTTAATTTTAAAATATCAGAGAAAAAATGAAAATTAAAGAATTGCCAAACCTCTTTTTTAAAAATTTAGGATTAAGACAAACAGTAATTAAAAACACCTTTTGGTTAACAGTGTCTGAAGCGATATTTCGTCTTTCACAATTTTTATTAATTATTTACTCCATACGAATTTTAGGCGCTACTGAATTCGGAAAATTCGCCTTTGCCTTTGCTTTTGTTTCTTTATTCGCTTTTTTTTCTGATTTTGGTCTTTCTGATATTGCTACGAGGGAGCTTTCCCAAGATAAAAAAAATGAGAAAGAATATTCAGGCGTTCTTGGTTTAAAAATTCTTTTAACTGTTGGGTCGTTAATTTTAGTAATTATCGGCTCTTTTTTTGTTACTTCGGATATTATTATCAAAAAAGTAATCTGGATTTTGGCTATTTCCACCTTAATTTATAACTTTTCTTTTATTATTTGGGCTTTTTTTCGGGCTCGTCAGCAAATGGAATACGAGGCCGGAGCCAAAATCATTCAAGCCCTAATAATGGCCGGCATAGTGATTTTTGTTATTTTTAATTTTCCTTCGATAGAAAACATAAGCTGGGGTTATTTAATCGCCAATTTGACAGCTTTTATTTTTTTGCTGATATTTTTCCATTTTTATATTCAACCTTTAAAATTGAGCTTTAATAAAGCTATTCTTCGGAAATTTTTTTTATTTTCTCAGTTTTTGGGTTTCGCCACTATTTTTAACGCGATTATTTTGAACATAGATTCGGTAATAATGGGGCGCTTGGGACAAGTTACAGAAAATGGTTGGTATAATGCCGCTCGCACGATTGTCAACTTGATTTATGTTGTGGCAACATTAGTTTGGATGAGCTTTTATCCGACCTTAAGCAGTCTTTTTAAAAAATCAAAAGAAAAATTTCAAAAAGTTTGGAATTACTATATGGAATCGATGATTATATTGACCGTACCTTTAGTGGTCGGCTGTTTAACTTTGGCGCCTCGAATTTTCAATTTTATTTATGGCCAAAATTTTAGCTCATCAATTCCTTCCTTCCAGATTTTGATATTCGCAGCCGGAATTAGTTTTATTTATAATCCTTACATTATAATATTATTTGTTTCCGACCAGCAAAAAAAATATCTGTGGACTTATTCAATTGCCGCTTTAATAAATGTTATTGCGAATATTATATTGATTCCTCGTTATAGTTTTTATGGGGCATCAATAACCATGGTAATTACCAGCATCATCATACTTCTTTTGGGAATAGAATTTTCAAGAAGAATGTCATATATTTCTCTTTTCAATACGAGATTGCTTAAAATCGCTATTATAGTTATTTTTTCCGGCTTGATAATGCTGTTGGTTATCAGTCAACCCATAATTTACCGTCTTAATGTTGTTTTTGGCGTGATTACGGGAATAGTATCTTATTTTACAGCCCTTTTTATTTTTTATAAATTTTTGCATAAATTAAATTGGCTATCAAATGAGAATTTTTAAAGTAAATTATGAAGAAAAATATTAAAATTTCAATTATCGTTGGAACTCGTCCGGAAATAATAAAAATAGCCCCTGTTATTAAAGAGTGTAAAAAAAACCATCTTAATTTTTTTATTTTGCATACAAATCAGCATTATTCAAAAAATTTGGATAAAATTTTTTTTAAAGAATTAGAATTGCCAGCGCCTAAATATAATTTAAAAATTAAATCAGGAACCCATGCCGAAGAAGTGGGGAAAATGTTAATAGGAATAGAAAGGGTTTTAATTAAAGAGAAGCCGGATATTTTTTTAGTTTTGGCGGATACCAATACGGCTTTGGCAGGAGCGTTGGCGGCCGCCAAGCTTCACATCAGAATTTATCATATTGAGGCGGGTCTAAGGTCGTATTCTAGGGAAATGCCCGAAGAAATAAACAGAATTTTAACCGACCATTGTTCTGATTTATTTTTTGCTCCCACGGAAAAATCAAAACAAATTTTAATCAACGAAGGGATTTCCAAAAATAAAATCTTCATTACCGGAAACACAATTGTTGACGCGGTTTATCAAAATTTAAAACTATCAGAAAAGAAATCAAAAATTTTAAAAAAGTTAAATATTAAAAAAGAAAAATATTTTCTTCTCACTATGCATCGGCCGGAAAACGTGGATAAAAAAGAAAAAATTAAAGAGATTTTTGAAGGATTAAGGTTAATTTATAAAAAATTTAATTTACCAATAATTTTTCCGATTCATCCAAGAACACAAAAAATGATGGACAATTTCAAACTGAAAACTCCAGAGGGAATTAAAACAATTGAACCAGTTGGTTATTTGGATTTTTTAAAACTTGAAGCCGGCGCAAGATTAATTTTAACTGATTCGGGCGGAATACAGGAAGAAGCTTGCATTTTGAAAACCCCTTGCATCACTTTAAGAAGCAATACTGAAAGACCGGAAACAATAGAGGTTGGCAGTAATATTTTAGCCGGAACTAATTCTTCAAAAATTTTAAAAATTGTTTATAAAATGCTTGATAAAAAAAGAAATTGGAAAAACCCTTTTGGCGACGGAAAAGCCGCCGAAAGAATTATAAGAATAATTTTAAAAATTGCCAATTAAAAAATGAAAAAAATATTATTGGTTTCTTATGCTTTTCCCCCGATTCAAACGGCCGATAGCGCGTTAATTTTTAACTTTGTAAAATATTTGAATTGTTTTAATTGGAGCGCAGCGGTTTTATGCGCAAAAAAAACAGCGGGCGTGTTAACAGATATTTATATTTCGTCTGATTTGCCCAAAAACATTTCGATTTATAGAACTTATCCGATAGGAAATATAATAATCTATATTTTTCAGAAATTTAAGATTTTATCGTTCACTTATAGCAGGATAGGATGGATTTTTTCTGCGATAAGGGAAGGTAAAAAAATCTTAAAAAAGGAGAATGTTGATATAATCATCTCTCGGTCAAGCCCGATTGTCAGTCATTTGGTGGCGTTAAGATTAAAATCGTTGAGCAGATTATATTGGATAGCTTACTTTTCCGACCCTTGGACACAAAGTTCTTATTATTTTTTTCCCAACAAGTTCATTAAAAAAATTGATGAATACTTAGAGAAAAAAGTTATGCTTAGCGCGGATAAAATTATTGTTACTACGGAACAAACAAAAAGATTGTTTTTGGCGAAATATAAAATGGAAAATAAAATAGAGGTAATACCAAATTCTTATGACCCGACAGAGCTTCCGATAAAAACTAATAAACAAAAAGAAGACAAGTTTGTAATTACCCACGCCGGAAATTTTTACGGTCCGAGATCGCCCGAACCCTTTTTAAGAGCGTTAAAATTATTAAACAACGAGATGGATATTGATAAAAAAATTAAGGTTAAATTAATCGGAAGAATCAAGGGAATTAAAAATTTAGTTGCGAAATATAACCTAAACAACGTTGTTAAATTAATAGATACCTTGCCCCGGAAAAATACCTTGGAACACCTTATTGATTCTGACATTTTGCTTTTGATAGACGCGCCCAGCGAGCGAGAAAGCGTTTTTCTTCCCTCAAAGTTAATAGAATACATCAATATGAAAAAACCAATTCTTGCCGTGGTTCCAGCCGGAGCGTCTGCGGACCTTGTTAAGTCCACTAAAACCGGAGTGGTTGCGGCGCTTGATGATGCGGAGGGCATTAAAAATGCTATTAAAAATTATTACGAATTATACAAAACGGAGAAACTTGAAATAAAGCCTGACTGGGAAGAGATAAAGAAATACGACGCTAAAAATTGCGCCGAGGCGTTAATTAAAATTGCGGAAAAACTAATAAATCAAAAAAAATGGAATGGAAAAATAGCCTGCCTTAGTTTATCTTTTGACTGCGATTATAAGAAAGATGTTTTGTCGCTTTCTCTTTTATTAGACATTCTTTCACTGTATTCGTTTAAAGCCTCTTTTGCTTGTATAGGTAAGTTTATAGAAAAATACCCTAAAGAGCATATAAAAATTATTAAAGAAGGCCATGAAATAATAAATCATACTTATACCCATCCAAATAACGAAGAATTAAATCCGAATCATAAATTTAACGAACTTACAACAGATCAAAAAAAAACAGAAATAGAAAAATGCCATAAGATTTGCAAAGATATTCTTAAATATGAGCCTATGGGATTTAGGGTGCCGCATTTTGGAAACCTAAGCACAAATGACATATATGGCATCCATGATATTCTTAAAGAATTAGGATATAAATATTCTTCCTCTACTTCTGCTATAAAAACGCCTAATTTCGGTTTGCCATTTACAAAAAAAGAGATTATGGAGCTTCCTTTAAGCAATTGTCCAAAACACCCTTTTGCGGTTTTTGATTCATGGCATTCTTTGGAAAGAGGGAATAAAAAACATACAAAAAACAGAGAATTTTTTAAATTATTTAAAGAATTAATAGACACTGGAATAAAAACTAATTCATACATTAATTTATATTTTGACCCTATGGATGTTGTAAATCTAAAAGAATTTAAATTGATGTTAGATTACATTGAAGAAAAAAAAGAAGACATTCAGATAGCCACATATAAAAATATTTTTGAAAATTATTACGCAACAAGTTTAGCATATGCAGAGAAAAGAAATTGAAAAGAAAATAATAAAAAGATTTGACGAGCTTTCCTCCATTTTCCCGGGAGAGATAAACCCTAATGATTTTAGGGTTAAAAAAATACTAAAATTTCTCGGCAAACCATCTGATAAAAAAATATTAGATTTAGGATGCGGCAAAGGAAGATTTTGCAGAAAATTAAAAGACGCCGGGTTTATGAACATAATAGGCGCAGAACCTTCAAAAGAATTAATTAAGACGGCGAGAAGAAACAATAAAGATATTGAATTTATCCAGGCAAGCGCCACTGATATGCCATTTAGCGATGATGAATTTGATTATTTGATTTGTATTGAGGTTTTGGGGCATATACCCGACACAGAAAAGGCGGTCAACGAAATGGCAAGAGTGTTAAAGCCCGGAGGAAAACTATTTATTATAGACAAAAATATTTTATCTTTGGACCCCTTATATTTTATTCCGACTTTTCTCTGGAAAAATTTTTTAGAAAATATCAACAAATGGTTTTATCCCAGAAATTTTTTATTTAAGGAAAAATATTTTTTTCCATGGAAACTGAATAAAATTTTAAAAAGACACTTTTTGTCCACGAAAATGGCGTTCATCCGCTACGAATTTAAAGATAAAAACCCGTCGTTATTTTTAAAAAATATTTTTAAAATACATAATATGATTTCCGCCCTTTTTTATATTTTTTTCCCCTTTTTAAATCTTTTTACAGTTTGGGAAGGAAGAAAATAATTTTTGAATACTAATTTAAAATATGCTATAAAATAATAAAAAATTTATGGATATTATAATTAAAAAGATTAAACAAATAACGAAAAGCGTTTATAGGGAAATTAGCCCTTGGTTGTCGGAAAGATTCCGCTGGTATTTATCCCAAAAAATTGAAAAAAGAGCATGGAAGAGATGGCTCAAAAAAAAATTATTTACAAGGCATAAAAAATGGCTTGATAAGGTTTTAAAATATTTTGAGCTGGAAGGAAAAGAAAACCTTAAAGATAAAACATTGGTTGATATCGGCTCCGGCCCTATCGGGATTTTAACGAGGTTAAAAGCAAAAGAAAAAATCGCCGTAGACCCGATTCCGTTTAATTCGATTGACGCGTCAATTAAAATAATCAAGGCGCCCGGCGAAGAAATTCCTTTAAATTCTCAAATTGCGGATTGTGTTTTTTTATACAACGTTTTACAGCACGTAATGTCGCCGGAAAGAGTGTTAAATGAAAGCGCGCGTATTTTAAAACCGGGCGGCTCATTTTATATACTTGAACAATTGAATATTCCAACGGACCCTATTCACCTACACTCTCTTAAATTAGAAATGTTTGATAAATGGATTTTAAAAAATAATTTTAAAATAATTAAAAAAACGATTGAAAGCGACTATTCTTTTAATTTTGATTCGTTTATTCCCGGAAGCGGATATGCTATTCTCTGTTTAATATTAGTTAAAATCTAAGAAACAAATATGAAAAAAAGCATAAGAAATAAAAATAATACGGAAAATGTCTGGGATAAAATTTACAAGAATTATAAATGGCCAGATATTAAAAATAAATATATACATTCTAAATTAATTAAGATTTTAGAAAAATACATAAGTCCGAGAGACAGCATTCTTGAGGCTGGTTGCGGTTCTGGCTACATGGTTTCATATTTCCAAAATCAAGGGCATTATTCGGTTGGGCTTGATCTTTATGA